>JAEWHY010000609.1 GCA_023387555.1 Pseudomonadota bacterium | reverse complement strand
CGACCTCTCCCCTCACGCGGGGAGAGGTGAAGAGAAAGTTGAACCGGGGAGAGGGAAGAGAGTCTCATCACCGGAAAAATCGTTCCGGCAATTCACTTCGGCCGCAGATCGTTGCCGACGCCCTTGTTCACGAACTGCAGCGTGTAGGCCTTCCTGTAATCGAGGTCCGGCTTCACCACGCCGGAGCGCACCATCTTGTCGAAGAAATCCTTGATGCGCTCGTGCGTCATCGTGCCGATGCCCAGCTTGAGCGATTCGCCGGAATCGACGATGCCGTATTGCTTCATCTTCTCGATCGAATAGGCGAGCCGCTCGTCGGTCATTTCCGGGTTCTGCTTCTTGATGAGCGCGTTCGCGGCCTTGTTGTCGCCGTAGATATAATTGGCCCAGCCGATCGCCGAGGCATCGACGAAACGCTGCACGAGATCGGGCTTCTTCTCGACGAGATCGCGCCGGGTCTCGATCAGCGTCGAATAGGTCGAGAAGCCCTGGTCGGCGAGCAGGAAGATCACCGGCTTGAACTTGCCCTGCGTCTCGATCGCATAGGGCTCCGAGGTCACATAGCCCTGCATCGCCATCTTCCTGTCGGCGAGGAACGGCTGCGGATTGAAGGTGTAGGGGCGCACCTGCGCGTCGGTGAAGCCGTAATCGTTCTTCAGCCACTGGTAATAGCCGCCCATGCCTTCCTTGGAGACGAGGATGTTGAGCTTCTTCAGGTCCTCGAACTTGTCGATGCCCTGCCCCGGATGCGCCATCAGCACCTGCGGATCCTTCTGGAAGCTGGCCGCGACGGCGACGGTCGGAATGTTCTGCGCCACCGCGTCGAACGACTGCAGGAGGTTGGCGCTCATGTAGAAGTCGATCCGGCCGACCGGCAGCAGCATGCGGTTGTTGGCATTCGGACCGCCGGGAAGGATGGTCACGTCGAGGCCGTATTTCTTGTAGGTGCCGTCGACGAGCGCCTGGTAGTAGCCGCCGTGCTCGGCCTGCGCGACCCAGTTGGTGCCGAATGTGACCTTGTCGAGCGGCTGCGCGCCGGCGTCTCCTGCCTGGAACAGGAGCGCGAGCGACAGCGCGCATGAAACAAGCATTTTCATCATTTGATTCCCTGCACGGTCCGCGCGCGACCATAGGCGAGGGATGCCATTTTGCCCAGTATCGATGATGCTTCAATCCGCGCTTGCGAGCGGCCGGGCGACCTGTTCGAGCGGCTTGCGCTCGGCCGCGACGCCATAGCGCAGCGCGACCAGTGCCGCCGCGATCATCAGCACCGCGGCGAACAGATAGCCGGCGAACACCGTCGGGCGCGATCCGGATTCGATCAGCATGCCGAACACCAGCGGACCGGCGACGCCGCCGACGCCGGTGCCGACCGCATAGAAGATCGCGATCGCCAGCGCGCGGATCTCCAGCGGAAAGGTTTCGCTTACCGTCAGATAGGCCGAGCTTGCCGCGGCCGACGCGAAGAAGTAGATCACCATCCAGCACATCGTCTGGGTGGTCGCGGTGAGAACGCCTTCCATGAACAGCCAGCCGGTCAGCGCCAGCAGCAATCCGGACATCAGGTAGGTGAAGAAGATCATCGGCCGGCGTCCGATGGTGTCGAACAGCCGCCCGAGCAGCACCGGTCCGAGGAAATTGCCGGCGGCGAACGGCAGGAGATACCAACCGACCTGCCGCGCCGGGATGCCGAAGAAATCGGTCAGCACCAGCGCATAGGTGAAGAAGATCGCGTTGTAGAAGAACGCCTGCGCCGCCATCAGGATCAGGCTCACGCCGGCGCGGTTGCGGTGGATGACGAACATCGCGCGCGCCGCCTCGAGCAGCGGCGTATGACTGCGCGAACGCAGCTTCACCCGCGGCAAGGCTTGCGCCGGCGGCTGGTAGCCGGGGCACGCGGCCTCGATGCCGGCGACAATGCGTTCGGCCTCCGCGGCGCGGCCATGCGTCATCAGCCAGCGCGGGCTTTCCGGCAGCCACATCCGCATGAAGAAGACGACGACGCCGAGCACGGCGCCGGTGAAGAAGGCAAGACGCCAGCCGATCTCGGGATCGATGATCGCTGGGTTGAGCAATATGATCGAGCCGCCGGCGCCGAGCGCGGCGCCGATCCAGAAACTGCCGTTAATGACGAGATCGGTCCAGCCGCGCACCCGCGCCGGGACCAGTTCCTGGATCGTGGAATTGATCGCGGCATATTCGCCGCCGATGCCGGCGCCGGTGAAGAAACGGCAGAGCGCAAAGGTCCACAAGTTCCAGGTGAATGCAGTCAGGCCGGTGGCGATGAGATAGACCGTGAGGGTGGTGAAGAACAGCTTCTTTCGGCCGAGCCGGTCGGTCAGCCAGCCGAAGAACAGCGCCCCGAGCACCGCGCCGGAGAGATAGGCGCTGCCAACGATCCCGATATCGGTATTGGTGAAGCGCAGGACCGGGCTTTCCTTCAGCGCCCCCGACAAGGCGCCGGCCAGCGTCACTTCGAGCCCATCGAAGATCCAGGTGATGCCGAGCGCCACGACCACGAGCGTATGGAACCGGCTCCAGGGCAACCGGTCGAGCCGCGCGGGAATGTCGGTCTCGACGACATGACGCATGGGAGCGAAGACCTCGGGAGCGCAACCTCGGGAGCGCAACGCCTCGGAGCGGAACCTCGGGAACGCGGAATCCTCAATTCGGCCAAAAGCGCCCGGCATTGGCCGAGTGCTAACCAATCTTTGTCTGGACGGTTCCGCAAAAATCTGGCCGGTTTGCATCCTGCTGAAAACTGCCCCACACCCCGATCCATGCGACTGCGTGAACGCTTGAATTTGCCGCCCCGGGCGGTGTCGAGAACGGTGCTGACGCTCGTGGCTGCCGCCGGGATCCTGTTGTCGCTCTCGGTCGCGCGCGACGAGAGCCGGCAACATCGTGCGCTGGAGCGGCTTCGCATCGGCGAGACCATCGACACGCATTTCAGCACTGTCAGCGAGCATCTTCTGGAGCGCGCCAATCTGGCGAAGACGGTGTCGCGCTTCTTCATGCCGCCGCCGCTGACGACGCCCCATCCGCTCGGCGCCTTCGGCACGCGGGCGCTCGGGCTCGCCTCCGATCTGACCGCGGTCGGCTGGCTGCCGGACGTCGAACCCGCGCAAGCGGACGCGCTGATGGCGACGTTGCGATCGTCCGGCACGGACAATCCGGTGCTGCGGACCGGTGACGGGACGCCGATCGATCTGCACGGGCTCAAGCGGCCGCTGTTCCCGCTGGTCGACGTCGCGCCGGCACAAACGCGGCCCGCGATCGGCGTCGATGCCGGTTCGTACCCGGAACGGCTTCTGGCGATCACCGAAGCCGAACAGTCGCGCGAGGTCACGCGGACACGGCCGGTCAATCTCGTTCAGTTCCCCGATGTGAGCGCGCTGGTGCTGTACGCGCCGGTGTTCGATGCGGCGGAACGCTTTCTCGGGGTGATGAGCTTCGGTTTCCAGACCGACAATCTGTTCAAGGCCGCGCTCGACAGCGCAAAGGTGCCGGCCGGCGCTGCCATCAGCGTCTATTCGCATGGCATGGAGAAGCCATTCTTCAGCACGGCGCCCGACGGTGCAGCGGACACGGTGAGGCCCAGCCTGTTCGAACGCCGCATGGATTTTGCGCGCGGCGAACTGAAATTCGTCTATGCGGTGCCGCGCGATCTGCAAAGCGAGAGCTACCGGCGCGGACTGTCGATCGCGGGCATCGGCATCGCGATGACGCTGTTCACCGTGCTGTTCATGGGCTTCATCGCCGATCGCGCATTCGCGCTCGCCGACGAGGTGGCCTCGCGCAAATCCGCCGAGGACCGGCTGAAGGTGCTGATCCACGAACTCAACCACCGGGTTCGCAACGTCATGGCGGTGGCGCAGGCCGTGGTGCGCCTGAGCTTCACGCCGGGTCTCAGTCTCACCGAAATCCAGCGCACCTGCGAAGGGCGCTTGCAGGCGCTCGCCAAGGCGATGTCGATTCTGACCGCCAGCGACTGGAAAAGCGTCAGCCTGCGCAGTCTCATATCCGACGACATGCTGCCGTTTGCCGGGCGCATCGAAATGGAGGGACCGGACATCGCGCTGCGGGCGCGTTCGGCGCAGACCTTCGCGCTGCTGCTGTACGAACTCGCCACCAATGCCGCCAAGCACGGGGCGCTGTCGGTGCCGGACGGACGCGTGCTGTTGCAGTGGCGGATCGACAATCTCGGCAGCGATCCGATGTTTCATCTGCACTGGAAGGAGAGCGGCGGTCCGGTCGTCGATGCGCCGGCGCGCCGGGGCTTCGGCGAACTGCTGACGCGGCGGATCGCGCCGCGCGACATGGCCGGCAAAAGCGAGGTGCGCTACGCGCCGGAAGGCTTCGAATACAAGCTGGAAGCGCCGTTGCGCGAACTGATCGATACGAAGGCAGCGCAGGCCTAGGGTTGAGGGGGGCGTGATGGCCTCGGGAGCAAAGCTGCGCGGCCGCCTTGATACCGATCGAAGTAGTCAGATCGAGATCACAATCCAGATCGATGACCGCCGGGACGGGCATAAGGCTCAGTTATCCGGCGTTTAGGCAGCAAATGCACCAATCCGCTTGAGGCGGCTTGACGCGGCCTCGGTCCCTAGCGAATCATCGAAAAAGCGCCCATATCTGGGCGTCAATACCTAGGGGGCGGGTATGGTGGCGGACGAAATGGCAGCGGCATGCTGGCCTAAAGGTCCCCTGATCGCCATCAACTTTAGTGGGCCACCTGAGTTTCTTAGCGCGGTGGCAAAGCGCCCTGAGTCGGACTCGGTCCAGATTGCACTCGAATTGGGGCGGTTGGATTTTGTAACCGTTGCGCTGGCATTGTTGGCAGCGGTGATTAGCTTGGCGGCTATCGTAGCTTATATCGAGTTCAATAGGCGCGTATCCAAGATGGCAAAGGAGGAGGCTAAAAAGATGGCCACCACAATTTGCACTGACTGGCTAGCGCGAGAAGCGCCAGCGCTCGTTAAAGACGCCGTTGGCTTTCAGATGAAGGCGGGCGTTGGGGGCGATCAGGCGGATGCCTTAGCTCTCCAAGTTGACGAGGAGGGTGCTGCGAGATGAGCAACATTTTCCGCATCATAAACGATTACTGGTACCGCGCACCTGTCGATGTAGTTTCTATCATCCGCGATGCGGGGATCGACTACCGTGAGGATTTTTTAGGCGATGACGTCTCCGGCATGATTGAACGTGTAGGCCCGGATCACTATGCAATTACAGTAAATCTGGCCGATGGTCTCCCCCGCCGCCGGTTTACCGCAGCGCACGAACTCGCGCACTACATCTACCATCGTGACCTGATCGGGAGCGGATTGATGGATAATCGAGCGTACCGCTGCGCGCCAACCGGTAAATTCCGAAACGAGAACATCAAGCCCCACCACGAGACCGAGGCCAACCAGTTCGCAGCCAATCTTCTCATGCCAGCACACTTGATAAGGATGCTGGAAAATCAAGGTATCACTGATACTGCCGAGCAGGCTCGGCGACTTGGGGTGTCGGTTCCGGCAATGAGGATTCGGAAAGAAAAACCGCTTGTACGAACCTCGTTTGAGCAAGACGAAGCGCGGGCGGACTAATCAATCCGCAGGTACTGGTGCCGATGGCGTTCAGGCACTGGAGAAAGAATGCTGCGGCGAAGCCACCATATCGAGATGGACGCGCGCATCGGCGATGATGCGCGGTCAATGTAAAGGAACCGGGACGACCCTCGCCTGAGTAAAAGCCAGACCGACGAGGCCCTGCGGCATGCTGGGGTTCGTTTCAAAGCCCGAAGCCCCTCCTCTCCAGATTCCCCTTGCCAAGACGCCCAAAGCCCGGAATCAATAAGAACATATCGAGAACAATGATGAGGCTCCATGGAGCGGCTCATGGCCGGTGCGCAAGCCCCGGAGGCGCTCGCACGCCTTCGTCAAAGCATGGAAAATATCCAGCATTATCAAAGCGATAATGCTCCGATGCCGCTTGGCCTGAGCCGCGCCGATGAGGTCCTGCGCGGCGGGCTGGCGGTCGGCGCCCTGCATGAGATCTCGCCCGCCGCCCCGATCCAGCTCGGGGCCGCCTGCGGCTTTGCGCTGGCGCTGGCGGCCCTGGCCGGCAAGGGTACCGGCCGGGAGACCCTGTTCATCCAGACCGACCTGGCGCGATTCGAGGCCGGCGCGCCTTACGGCATCGGCTTCGACCTGTTCGGGCTGCCGGCCCGGCGGCTTCTGGTCCTGCGCGCGCGCCGCCCCCTCGACGCATTGTTCGCGATGGAAGAGGCGCTCAAGTGCCGCGGCATCGCCAGTGTCATCGCCGAATTGCCGGACGATTGCGCCGACCTGACCGCGACCCGCCGCCTTTCGCTCGCCGCGCGCAGCCATGACGGCCTCGGCCTCCTGCTGCGGCATAGGTCCACATCGAAACCCAGCGCCGCGATGACGCGCTGGGAGGTCGCGGCGGTCAGCGGTGACCGCGACCCATATGGCGGCCTCGGCATCACCGCGTTTCAGCTTTCCCTGATCAAGAACCGGCGCGGCCCCTGCGGCCGGTTCCGTGTTGCGTGGAGTCATCATGAGCTTGCCTTCGCCCCGGCGGATCCTGTCGCTGTGGCTGCGCCGTTTGCCGACCGACCGGCTGACGCGGCGATCGCCTGAACGGGCCGGACAGCCCCTTGTCGTGGTCGCGACCATCCGCGCGGCGCGGCAGATCACGGCCCTGAACGATGAGGCGGCGCGGCTCGGCCTGCGGACCGGCATGGCGCTCACCGATGCGCGCGCGATGTATCCCGAGCTTGCCGCGGTCGATGCGGACGAGGCCGCCGACGCGACGGCGCTGGAACACATCGCCGACTGGTGCGACCGCTATACCCCGCTGGTCGGGCTCGATGCGCCGGATGGGCTGTTTCTCGACATCAGCGGCTGCGCGCATCTGTTCGGCGGCGAGGAGGACTTGCGCCGCGACCTGATCCGCAGGCTGGCGGGACAGGGTTTCCATGCGCGTGCGGCCATCGCCGATACGCCCGGATGCGCATGGGCGCTGGCGCGATATGGTTCTGCGTCATTCCGGGGCGCGAGCGAAGCGAACGAGCCCGGAATCCATAACCACGACCGGGAGTATGGATTCCGGGCCCGCGCCTTTCAGGCGCGTCCCGGAATGACGGACGCGCTTTCTCCCCTCCCCCTCGCCGCGCTCCGCATCGACCCGAAGATCGCCGCACCTCTTGCGCAAAGTGGCCTAAAAACCATCGGCGACGTCATCGACCTGGCGCGCGCGCCGCTCGCCGCCCGCTTCGGGCAGAACTTCGTGCGCCGCATCGATCAGGCGTTCGGCCGCGAGGACGAACCGATCGTACCGCGCCTGCCGGTGCCGGACTTTCTCGCCGAGCAGCGCTTCGCCGATCCGATCGGACGCGAGGAAGATGTGCTCGGCACCATCGTGCATCTCGCGCAGGAACTGGCCCGCGCCATGGAGCGCCACGGCAAGGGCGCGCGCCGCCTGCAGGTCGCGCTGTTCCGCACCGACGGCAAGGTGGCGCGCGTCGAGATCGGCACCTCCGAACCGCTGCGCGATCCTGCCCGCATCCGGCGGCTGTTTCTCGATCGCCTCGCGGTGATCGGCGACGAGGCCGATCCAGGTTTCGGTTTCGATACGATCCGCCTGTCCGCGCTTGCGGTGGAATCCTTCGATGCCGTGCAGACCGGATGGGGCGGCGGCGATCCCGCGCGCGAGGTCGCGCATCTGGTCGACCGGCTGATGGCGCGGTTCGGCCCCGAGCGCGTGCAGCGGCTGATCCCGCAGGACACCCATTGGCCCGAACTCGCCAGCATCGCCGTGCCGGCCGAGGCGGCAGGAGCGCGCCGCGAAATGTCCGCGTACGACTTTGCTCAAGACAGCCGCATCCCGGTGCGCCCGATCCGGCTGTTCGAACGTCCGGAACCGGTCGAGGCCATCGCCCAGGTGCCGGACGGTCCGCCGGTGCAGTTCAAATGGCGACGCGTCACCCATGACATCGCCCATGCCGAAGGGCCGGAAAGCATCGCGCTGCAATGGTGGCGCAACGATCAGGGCCTGCCGGTCACGCGCGACTATTTCCGCATCGAGACCCGGCAGGGTGCGCGGGTGTGGCTCTATCGCGAGGGCATCTATCAGGACCGGGACAACCCGCCACGCTGGTTCCTGCACGGGATCTTCGCATGAGCAACGTCCATCCCCTGCCGGAGCAGAATCGTCCAGGCGGCCGGACGAAAGCCGCATCGCCAGCGCCGCCGGCCTTCGCCGAACTGGCCGTCGCCACCAACTTCTCCTTCCTGCGCGCCGCCTCGCATCCGGAGGAACTGGTCGAGCAGGCCGGCGATCTCGGCCTTGCCGCCCTCGGCATCGCCGACCGCAATTCGGTCGCCGGCGTGGTGCGCGCGCATGTGATGGCGAAGGAGAAGAACGTGCGGCTTGTGGTCGGCGCGCGCCTCGTCTTCGCCGACGGCACGCCCGATATCGTCGCCTATCCGTCCAACCGGGCCGCCTGGGGCCGGCTCACGCAATTGCTGTCTCACGGCAAGCTCAAGGCGGAGAAGGGCGATTGCATCCTGCATCTGTCCGACCTGATCGCGCGGATCGAAGGCCTCAATCTGATCGTGATGCCGCCGCCGCGGATCGACGAGCCGAAGCTGTCGCTGTTGCTCGCGCGCCTCAAGCAGCATGCCGCGAAACGATCGTTGTGGCTTGCGACCAGCTTCCTCTATCGCGGCGACGACCAGCGGCGCATGGCGAAGCTGGCGCGGATCGCATCCGGCGCGGGCGTTCCGCTGATCGCGACCAACGATGTGCTCTATCATCATCCCTGGCGCCGCATGCTGCAGGACGTGGTCACCTGCATCCGCGAGCATGTCACCATTGATCAGGCCGGCCGGCGGCTGACCCTGAATGCCGAGCGCCATCTGAAGCCGCCGCAGGAAATGGCGCGGCTGTTCGCCGATTATCCGGAGGCCATCACCGAGACCACGCGGCTCGTCGGCCGCTGCCATTTCTCGCTCGACGAGATGCAGCACGATTATCCTTACGAGACCCGCGGCGCCTACGAGACCCCGCAGTCGCGATTGCTCGCCCTCACCGAGGCCGGCGTGAAGCGCCGCTTTCCGAACGGCATCAAGCCCGATGTCCGCGAGATCCTCGACCACGAACTGAAGGTCATCGGCGAACTCGGCTATGCGCCGTTCTTCCTCACCGTGCATGACATTGTCGCGTTTGCGCGCAGCCGGCCGGAGCCGATCCTGTGCCAGGGCCGCGGCTCCGCCGCCAATTCGATGATCTGCTATTGCCTCGGCATCACCGAGGTGAGCCCCGAGACGATCACGCCGCTGTTCGAACGCTTCATCTCGAAGGATCGCCACGAGCCGCCCGACATCGACGTCGATTTCGAGCACGAACGGCGCGAGGAAGTGATCCAGCATATCTACGGGACCTACGGCCGCGACCATGCCGGCTTGACCGCGACCGTGATCTCTTATCGCGGCCGCAGCGCGGTGCGCGAGGTCGGCAAGGCCTTCGGACTGTCGGAGGATGTCGTCTCGGCGCTGGCCTCGACGCTGTGGGGCTGGTCGATGGACGGCGTCTCGGCGCAGGAGGCGCGAAGAGCCGGGCTCGATCCCGCCGATCCGCGGCTGCGGATGGTGCTGGCGCTGACGCAGGAATTGCAGGGCTTCCCGCGCCATCTCTCGCAGCATGTCGGCGGCTTCGTCATCACCCGCACGCGGCTCGACAAGGTGGTGCCGATCGAGAATGCCACGATGGAGAATCGCACCGTCATCGAGTGGGACAAGGACGACCTGGAGGCGCTCGGCCTGCTGAAGGTCGATGTGCTGGGACTTGGCATGCTGAGCTGCCTGCGCCGCTCGTTCGATTTCCTGCGCCGTCATTACGGCATCGCGCGCGATCTTTCGATCCAGGAAGAGGACGAGGCCACCTACCGCATGATCCGGCGCGCCGACACCATCGGCGTGTTCCAGATCGAGAGCCGCGCGCAGATGTCGATGCTGCCGCGGCTGAAGCCGAAGGAATTCTACGATCTCGTCATCGAGGTCGCGATCGTGCGGCCCGGCCCGATCCAGGGCAAGATGGTGCATCCCTATCTGCAACGGCGGGAGAATCCGCATCTGGTGACCTATCCGTCGCCCGCGCCACCCTGGCCGAAGGACGAACTCGAGCGCGTGCTCAAACGCACGCTGGGCGTGCCGCTGTTCCAGGAACAGGCGATGCGCATCGCGATCGATGCCGCGGGCTTTGCGCCGTCCGAAGCCGACAAGCTGCGGCGCGCGATGGCGACCTTCAAGCGCGTCGGCACCATTCACACCTTCCAGCAGAAGATGATCGCGGGGATGACCGCGAAGGGCTACGACAGGGACTTCGCCGAGCGCTGCTTCGAGCAGATCAAGGGCTTCGGCGAATACGGCTTCCCGGAAAGCCACGCCGCGAGCTTCGCCAATCTGGTCTACGCCTCGTGCTGGCTGAAATGCCATTACCCCGACGTGTTCGCGGCGGCGCTGCTCAACAGCCAGCCGATGGGTTTCTACGCGCCGGCGCAAATCGTGCGCGACGCGCAGGAGCACGGCGTCGACGTGCGCGATGTGGATGTCAACGCATCGGACTGGGATTGCACGCTGGAAGATGAAGACCCCGAGACGGTTCGGATGAACACCGGCGCCACTCCCCTCCCCCCGCGAAGCGGTGGGGAGGGGTCGGGGGTGGGGGGCCCTTCAGATCGAAGACGTGGAAACACCCCCCACCCCGACGCTCACTGCGTTCGCGTCGACCCTCCCCACCACTCGCTTCGCTCGTGGGGGGAGGGAAAAGAAGAGCAGCGTTCGCGGCACATAACCAATCTCCATCCCCGCCACGCTTCGATGGCCGGAGACATCCGCACCACCCATGCCATCCGCCTCGGCTTCCGGCAGGTCAGCGGGCTGTCGCAGGAGGACGGCGAGAGGATCGCGGCGTGCCGCAATGTCGGCTACGATTCCATCCGCGACCTGTGGCTGCGTACGGGCCTGCGCCCCTCCGTGCTGGAAAGGCTTGCCAATGCCGACGCCTTCCGCTCGCTCGGCCTCAGCCGGCGCGATGCGCTCTGGGCGATCCGCGCGCTGCAGCGCTCGGGCGACAAGGACGACCTGCCGCTGTTCGCGCGCGTCGCCATGCCTGAGATGGAGCCCGATGTCGCATTGCCGCCGATGCTCGCGGGCGAACAGGTCGTGGAGGATTACCGGCATCTGAAGCTGTCGCTGCGCCAGCATCCGGTGTCATTCCTGCGCACCGATCTCGATGCCCGCGGCATTCTGCGCAACGACGCGCTGACTCGGACCTCATCCGGCCGCCGCGTGACCGTCGCCGGCATCGTGCTGATCCGCCAGCGGCCCGGCACCGCCAACGGCGTGATCTTCATGACGCTGGAGGACGAGACCGGCATCGCCAACACCATCGTGTGGCCGAAGATGTTCGAGACCTTCCGCCCGATCGTGCTCGGCGCACGGCTCGTCAGCGTCACCGGCAAATTGCAGAACGAGAAGGGCGTGATCCATGTCGTGGCCGAGCACATCGAGGATCTCACGCCGCTGCTCGGCCGGTTGTCCGAACATGGCGCGACGATCGAGTCGCTGGCCCGCTGCGATGAGGTGAAGCGGCCGGACCCCGGCAACCGTTCGGCAAAGAATCTGTCCAAGGCCGCGCATCCGCGCCGCGGCGACGCCCTCGTCCGCCTCCTGCGCGAACAACCGGAGCTGGCCGACGACCTGATGGCGACCCACAAGGTGATGCCGAAGGGCCGCAATTTTCATTGAGCGTCATTCCGGGGCGCGAGCGCAGCGAGCGAGCCCGGAATCCATACTCCCGATCGTGGTTATGGATTCCGGGTTCGTCCGCTGCACGGACGCCCCGGAATGACAGTGCATTTGACACACCCCCGTCCGCTGCGGCATCGACATGCCGATACAAAAGGGGGGCATCGCGTGGGCGACTTCGTCAACAAGCGGCATTTCACCATCGACTGGGCCTATTGCGATCCTGCAGGCATTGTCTTCAACAGCCGCTTCTTTGAATTTTTCGACACCTCGAGCTGGCACCTGTTCGAGGCCGCCCTCGGCGTCAAACCGCAGGACATGGCGAAGACCTTCGAGATCCTCGGGGTGCCGCTGGTCGATGCGCGCGCGAAATTCATGGTGCCGGCGAAATTCGGCGATGTGGTCGAGATGCACTCGTGGGTCAGCGAGTTCCGCCGCTCGAGCTTCGAGGTCGCCCATCGCATTTTCGTCGATGGACAACTTGCGGTGGATGGCTCGGAGACCCGCGTCTGGGCGGCGCTGGACGAGAAAGGCCAGCTGAAGACACGACCGATCCCGGCCGAGGTCATCGCCAAGTTCAAGACGGCCTGACGAGCGCCTTTGCCGGCGAGACGGCGCGGTTTCGCTCATGCGGAACCGTTCCGAACCACCGGTTTCGCCGATGCGAAACCGTTCCAAACAAAGTGGCCAGCGATTCCCGGTTCCGGCTCTTCGGATTGCATTGTTGGAGGCCAAACTATTAGACTGTAGCAATTCAAAAGATGCGAGCCGGACATAACCGGCCGCTCCGGAAACGCACCAGGAATGCAGGTATGGCGAGACTGCTCGAGCTTGTGCTCAATGACCGCAAGCGCGTGGATGCGGTCCCCGACAATCTGCTTTTGCTCGATTATCTGCGCGAAGTAACCGGCCTCACCGGCACCAAGACCGGCTGCGACGGCGGCGAATGCGGCGCCTGCACCGTGCTGGTCGACGACCAGCCTGTCCTGTCCTGCCTCACGCTCGCGGCAAGCGTCGCCGGCCGCCGGGTCGATACCGTGGAATCGCTCGGGCGTGACGGCCAACTCTCCGCGGTGCAGCGCGGCTTCCACGAAAAGCTCGGCTCGCAATGCGGCTATTGCACGCCGGGCTTCATCATGGCCTCGGTCGGCCTGCTGCGCAAAAATCCCCATCCGACCGACGACGAAATCCTGGACGCGCTCGGCGGCAACATCTGCCGCTGCACCGGCTATGTGAAAATCATCGAGGCGGTGAAATATGCCGCGGACCTGAACGCGGAAGGTGTCGCGCCATGATTATCGCGAGTCTCCACCTTGCGCGGCACGCGCTTTCAACTCCCCTCCCCCCGCGAGCGAAGCGAGTGGCGGGGAGGGGTCGGGGGTGGGGGGCATATGCTGGCCCGCTCGAACAGTTACGATTACCCCCCACCCGGCTCGCTGACGCTGGCCACCCTCCCCGCCGCTTCGCGGGGGGCGGGAAAGAAGAGCGGAGGGTCGCGCCATGAACAAGCCGGTTCCCGCGCACAACGTCGTGCCCGCTCACAACATCGGCGATTACGTTCCACTGGTGGACGGACCGGAGAAAGTCTCCGGCCGCGCCAAATACACCGCCGACATTCTCGCGCCCGGCATGCTGGCCGGCCGGATCTATCGCAGCCCCTATTCGCACGCCGAAATTCTCGACGTCGATATTTCCGAGGCGCTGAAAGTCCCCGGCGTCAAGGCGATCGTCACCGGCGCCGATTGCGACAAGACCTTCGGCGTGCTGCCGATCGCCCGCAGCGAGCATCCGCTGGCGCGCGGCAAGGTCCGTTACCGCGGCGAGCCGGTCGCCGCGGTCGCAGCGATCGATGACGCCACCGCGCGCGAGGCGATCCGCCGCATCAGGATGACGGTGCGCGAACTGCCGGCCTATTACAAATCGCAGGACGCGATGGCGCCGGACGCCGTGCAGCTCCACGAGAAGAAGCCCGGCAATCTCGAACGCGACGTGTTCTTCGAACTCGGTAATGTCGAAAGCGCCTTCGCCGACGCCGATCTGGTGCGCGAGGGCGTCTACAATTGCCCGGAAGTCTGCCAGGTGCAGATGGAGATGCATGCCGCCATCGCCGATTACGACGCGGTGCGCGACCGCATCACCGTGCATGCCTCGACCCAGGTGCCGTATTACGTCCACCTGATGCTGTCCGACATCCTCGACATGGACATGTCGCGCATCCGGGTGATCAAGCCGCATGTCGGCGGCGGCTTCGGCTGCCGCACCGAGACGCTGAATGTCGAACTGATCACCGCGCTGCTGGCGCGCAAGGTCGGCGGCGCGGTGCGTACCGTGGTGAACCGCGAGGAGACCTTCATCACCCACCGGGGCCGTCCCGAGACCGACATCAGGCTCAAGATCGGGCTGAAGAAGAACGGCCGCATCACCGGCGTCGAATGCGAGGCGATCCAGCGCGGCGGCGCGCATTCCGGCTACGGCGTGGTGACGATCCTTTACGCCGGCTCGATGCTCTACGCGATCTACGACCTGAAGAACGTCAAATATGTCGGCAAGCGCGTGCTGACCAACACGCCGCCCTGCGGCGCGTTCCGTGGCCACGGCACGGTCGACGTGCGCTTTGCGTTCGAGAGCCTCATCGATCAGATGGCGCATGAGATGGGGATCGATCCGTTCCTCGTGCGCCGCGCAAACCTTCTGCAGGCGCCGACCTTCACCGACAACGACCTGATGGTGAATTCCTACGGCCTGCCGGAATGCCTCGACCTCGTCGAACAGGCGAGCGACTGGAAGAACCGCAAGGGCAAGACGAGCAGCGGCGGTAGCTTGAAAAAAGGCCTTGGGATGGCCTGCTCGCATTACATCTCGGGCGCATCCAAGCCGGTGAACTGGACCGGCGAGCCGCATGCCACGGTGAAGATCAAGGTCGATTTCGACGGCTCGCTGGTCGTGCTGTCGGGCGCGGCCGATATCGGGCAAGGCTCATCCACCATTCTGGTGCAGGCGGTCGCCGAAGTGCTCGGGCTCGACATGGGGCGGGTGCGCGTGGTCACCGGCGACAGCGAAGTGGTGCCGAAGGACAACGGCTCCTATTCGTCGCGCGTGACCTTCATGGTCGGCAATGCCGCGATCGACGCCGCGCGCAATCTCAAGGCGCTGTTCGTCAAGGCCGCGGCGCGCCTGCTGGATGCCCGGCCCGAGGACATCGAATGCCTCGGCGAGGTCTATCGCGCCGGCGCGCAGGACAAGGGCGCGAGCTTCGAGGAAGTCGTCGTCGAGGCGCTGAAAGACTCCGGCACCATCACCGTCACCGGCAATTATTCGACCATCCCGGAATCGCACGGCGGCAAGAAATATCGCGGCTCCGCGATCGGCGGCACCATGGGCTACAGCTATTCGGCGCAGGTGGTCGAGGTCACCGTCGATGAAGACACCGGCGTCGTCACCGTCGACAAGGTGTTCGTCGCGCATGATTGCGGCAAGGCGCTGAACCGGCTGAGCGTCGAGGGCCAGGTGCAGGGCTCGGTCTGGATGGGCATGGGCCAGGCGATGAGCGAGGAGACCGGTTATCACGACGGCCTGCTGGTCACCGGCAACATGCTGGATTACCGCGTGCCGACCATCCAGGACTCGCCGCCGATCGAGACCTACATCGTCGAGAGCAACGATCCGCATGGCCCGTTCGGCGCCAAGGAAGCCGGCGAAGGCTCGCTCGCCGCGTTCCTGCCCGCGCTCACCAACGCGATTCATGATGCCATCGGCATCCGCTTCAACGACCTGCCGATGACGCCGGATCGCGTCTACGAGGCGATCGAGAAGAAGAAGCGCGCCGAGGCGCGCGCGAAGAAGAATGGGGGCTGAGTGATGGCCCTTCGAGTCGTGAACGCACGCTGCCAGTTCTCCCTCCCCCTGAATGGGGGAGGGTTGGGGTGGGGGTCATTCAAGACCCCCTCCCGACGCCCCTTCGCTGGCGCGAAGGCGGTCGACCTCCCCCTTTCAGGGGGAGGTGAGAGCGGAGAGAGCGCGTCCCGGAATGACGGAGTGAGATAATGGACGCCTTGCCCTCATTCTCCCTGCTCCGCCCCACCACGCTCGACGAGGCGCTCAAGGCGCGCGCCGATCATCCGGGCTCGCGGCCGCTCGGCGGCGGCACCGATCTCACCGTGAATATCCGGCGCGGCATCGTTGCGCCGGACGTGCTGATCGAAATGAACAAGGTTGCCGAGTTGCGCGCGATCAAGGCCGATGCGGGCGGCATCGAGGTCGGCGCGTCGGTGACGCTCGCCGAACTCTCCGAGCATCCGGACGTACGCGCGCATTATCCGGTGGTGGCGCAGGCCGCGCACGAAATCGCAGGTCCCACCCATCGCATCATGGGCACGGTCGGCGGCAATCTCTGCCTCGATACGCGCTGCATCTATTACAATCAGAGCGAATGGTGGCGCGACGCCAATAACCATTGCCTCAAGACCACCGGCACGATGTGCCATGTCGCGCCGAAAAGCCGCGGCGTGTGCTTTGCCACCTTCAGCGGCGATCTCGCGCCGGCGTTCCTGACGCTCGGCGCCGAGGTCGACCTCGCCGGGCCGCAGGGCCGCCGCACCGTGCCGCTCGATCAGATCTACATCGGCTTCGCCCGGCAGGACGTGCCCGTCACCGAGACGCAGGGCGACGGCAAGTTCTTCCTCGCGCTGCGGCCGGGCGAGATCGTCACCGCGGTGCGCGCGAAGAATACGCCCGGTTTGCGCTCGGCCTACGACAAGATCCGTATCCGCCGCTCGATCGAATATCCGGTGGCCGGCGTTGCGGTGGCGCTCAAGCGCGACGGCGATACGCTGGCCGATCTTCGCGTTGCCTTCACCGGCACCAATCCGCGGCCGGTGCTGCTGACCGGCACCGCGGATCTGTGCGGCAAGTCGCTGGACGAGGCGTTCTACAAGGGCCTCGACGACCTCGTGCGCGATCAGGTGATGGCGATGAAGACCACCTTCACACCCGGCCATTACCGCCGCCGCGTCGCCTCGGTGCTGGCAAGGCGGCTGGTGACGAGACTGTTCGACGAAGGCTAGTGTTTTTGCACTGACGCGTTTTCTTCACGCGAACCGGTATCCACTTCGCTCGAAAACGCTTTCCGACTCAACCCAGCGCCCGGCGCAAACGCGTTTGCAGGCGCCGGTGCCAGGCCTGGACTTCCTCCTCGGCGAGTTGCAGGCCGACCGTGAGCGCCTGATTGTCCTTGACCCGGTGGACCACCAGCGCGACCTCGCCGAGCCAGAGCCGGTCGCCGGCATGCGGGGTGCGGCCCAGCCGTTTTTCGAACAGGTCGGCCACCGTCATCGTCCGCTGATCGGGCTCGACGGCGATGCCGTAGATGTCCGACAGTGCGCCGAGCGCGGTGCTGCCGGACACGAAGAAGTCGCCCAGCAATTGCGGATCGGGCGACGAGGGCGGCGGCAGATTGGCGAAGAACCTGTCGAGCGAGGCGGCTTTCTCCTGCGGCGCGAGCAGGTAGACGTGATCGCCTTCATAGACCCCCCGCGCCTCTTCCGGCGTCATCACCTTCTCGTCGCGGACAACGAGGGCGAGCTTCGCCCATGACGGCAGGATGCCGCCCCGCAGATACGGGCTGCCGGCGGTGACCGGATAACCGACGAGTTCGTGCGTGCGCTGTCCGGGAAGATCGAGTTCGACGCGCGCCTTGAACGGATCGGCGCGCTTCTTCGCGATGCGCAGCCAGCGCGCCGCCGGTGCGATGGTCCAGCCCTGGACCAGGAGCGACAGCAGCACCACCACGAAGCCGATATCGAAATAGGCGTGGGAGTTCGGCAGGCCGACGAGCAGCGGGATCGATGCGAGAAACACGCTCACCGATCCACGCAGGCCGACCCAGGCGATGAAGGTCTTCTCCCGCATGGTGTAGCCGAACGGCGCCAGGCAGGTGAAGATCGCCACCGGCCGCGCCACGAAGGTGAGCATCAGCGCGACCAGCAAGGCCGGCACGAAGCGTTCCACCAGCGTATAGGGCCAGGCCAGCAATCCGAGCAGCACGAACATGACGATCTGGCCGAGCCAGGTCGCCGCTTCGAGGAAGGCGACGATCGCGCCATGCCCGCGGGTGACGCGGTTGCCGACGACAAGGCCGGCGAGATAGGCGGCGAGAAAGCCCGAAGCGCCGATCCATTGGGCAAAGCCGAAGATCGCCAGCGCGCCGGCGGCGACAAACGGCGCGTGAAGTCCCTGTTGCAGCGGCAGCCGATTGAGGGCGTGCACGATCAGCGCGCCGCCCGCCACCCCGACCGTACCGCCGATCACCGCCTGCCAGACCAGCAGCCCGGCAATCTCCGGCCACGGCTTCTGTCCGATCAGAAGGATTTCGACCAGTACGATGGTCATCAGGATGGCGGCCGGATCGTTGGTCGCGGATTCGATTTCAATCGTGGCCGAGATGCGCGGACGCAGGCGCAGGCCGCGGCTGTTGAGCAGGAAGAACACCGCGGCCGCGTCGGTCGAGCCGACGATTGCGCCCACCAGCAGCGCCTCGGTCCAGTTCAATCCGAGGACATAGACCGCGGCCGGTGCGGTCAGCGCCGCGGTGAGCACGACGCCGATCGTCGCCAGCACGCTGGCCGGGCCAAGAACGCTGCGGAATACCGCGAAGCGGGTGCGCAGCCCGCCGTCGAAAATGATCAGCGCCAGGGCCACCGATCCGACAAGATAGACCAGTTGGACATCGTCGAACTTGATGCCGCCCGGGCCGCTCTCGCCGGCCAGCATGCCGATGACAAGGAAGATCAGCAGCAGGGGCGCGCCGAAGCGCAGCGCGATCAGGCTCGAGAGGATTCCGGCCAGCACCAGCACGGTGCCGAGCAGAATGACGATATTGATTTCAGCGAGCGCCGCCATCGTTGGTGAATCCTCACCGGCCTTGGTAACGGCTCAGGGCAGTCGCGCAAAAGAAAAATCTGCGCATGGGCTGACCCACGGCGGCGTCGCCGCGGGCGCCCGCTGCGCTCGACGTCGCGTCAGGCCGGCTGGCTGCTTGGCGCGGCACTCTCCAGGATCGGCCCATCGGCACCTGGCGCCTGCTCGGCAGCGGAGGCGGTCTCCTGCCGCCGCGGAATACCCGCGATCATCGCCTTGGCGATCTCATGCTCGCCCATGATCACCTCGCTGGCGCCGTGCTTCATCAGATGGGCGGTCTCCTCCTCGGAGTGCGACCGCGCGATGATGGTCAGGCCCGGATTCGCCTTGCGGCCCAACTCGACCGCGTAGCCGCCCTCGAAGGCATCGGGCACGGCAACCAGCAGGCAGCGTGCATTCGCGAGATTGGTGGCGGCCAGCACTTCCTTGTTGACCACATTGCCGCGGAGCGTCTCGACCTTGTCACCCTGCAGCCGCTTCAGCGCCTCGGCGTCGGTGTCGACCACCAGCAGCGGAATCCCGGCCTCGATCACCGGGGGGGCCACGAAGCGGCCGACCCGGCCATAGCCCAGCAGCACGACATGGTCGGTGAGCGTGGTATGGGGGACCGGCTCGCGCGCGGCGCGCTTGCGGGTTTCCGGCGCCTCCTTGCGCTTGGGCTTCTCCTTGGCGAGATGGCGATCCAGCATCGCGAAGAACACCGGATTGAGCAGGATCGACAGGATCGCGCCGGCCAGGATCAGGTCGCGGGCGCGCTCGGGCAGCAAGGCGAGCGTCACGCCGAGGCCGGCCAGGATGAACGAGAACTCGCCGATCTGCGCCAGGCTGGCCGAAATCGTCACCGCGGTGGACGGCGGATAGCGGAACAGCCGCACGATGAAATAGGCGGCGATCGACTTACCGAACACGATGATGAGCAGCGTCGCCAGCACCGGCAGCGGCTCCCGCCACAGGATCCCAGGATCGAACAGCATCCCGACCGAAACGAAGAACAGCACCGCGAAGGCATCGCGCAGCGGCAGCGTCTCCTGCGCCGCGCGATGGGACAGTTCGGATTCGGCGAGGATCATGCCGGCGAAGAAGGCGCCGAGCGCGAACGACACGTCGAACAGGACCGCCGAACCCAACGCGACGCCGAGCGCGATCGCGAGCACCGCCAGCCGGAACAATTCGCGCGAGCCGGTATGGGCGACCCAATGCATGATCCATGGGATCATGCGGCGCCCGACGATCAGCATCAGCGCCACGAAGCCGGTGACCTTGGCGACAGTGATCGCGAGCGGCCACAGCAGCTCGACCAGCCCGAGGTTCTGGCCGCCGCTCTTGAGCGTGTCGGCGAGCACCGGCAGCAGCACCAGGGCCAACACCATCGCGATGTCTTCGACGATCAGCCAGCCGACGGCGATCCGGCCGCGCTCGGTCTCGACCAGGCGGCGCTCCTGCAGGGCGCGCAGCAGGACCACGGTGGAGGCGACCGACAGCGCGAGGCCGAAGACGAGGCCCGCTGCGACCGACCAGCCCATGAAATGGGCGAGCGACATGCCAAGCAGGGTCGCGACGGCGATCTGGACGATCGCGCCCGGAATGGCGATGGCCTTCACCTTCAGAAGATCTTCGAGAGAAAAATGCAGGCCGACGCCGAACATCAGCAAAATCACGCCGATTTCGGCGAGCTGATCGGCGATCTTCTGGTCCGCCACGAAACCGGGGGTGAAGGGGCCGATGACAATGCCGGCGAGGAGGTAGCCGACCAGCGGGGAAATTCGCAAGCGCTGGGCCAAAGCACCGAAGCCGAAGGCAAGAACGAGGCCCATGACGAGTGTGGAAATAAGCGGGGTATCGTGATGCATCCGCCTTTATTAACGGCTCGCTGCGCCGCTGACGAGACATTGCGACGATCCGCGCACGCAGAAATCGTATCCTCCGCTCGCGATCGGGGGCGCGGCCCGGCGATCGCCGCCACGGCCCGAGGCGCGGCCAGACCATCGCCCCAGGGGCGTCCGGAAATGAACAGATGGACAACAAACGATCGCCTTCAATTCAACGATCGGCCGGGCAGCGGCCACGGGTTTCGCGCTAGACTGCCGGTAACAAGGAGGCCGGCCAGCTGAGCCGCGCCCGTTCAAAAAATGTGGGCCCACCCGAGCCCGCAGCAGAGGGAGGGACACATGGCGCACGATCCGCAATGGCTCTACGTCGGCCGCCGCACGCTGATGGCACGATTGCTGGCGCTGGCCTCGTCGGTCCCCGTGGCCGCCATGGGCGCCCGCAGCGCCGCTGCGCAATCGGCGAGTCCGGCCACCGCAGGCGCCGGAGCCTTCGCCTTCGGCATCCTGGGGGACATGCCCTACACCCGCAAGCAGGAAGCGGAATATGCGCGCGTGCTCGACCACATCAACGCGCGCGACCTGGCGTTCGTCGCCCATGTCGGCGACATGGTCGGCGATCCGCGGCCCTACGAGCGCGACCCCAAATCGGCGCGCCAGCCGGCGACCGACGAGAATTATGCGTATGTGCTCGACACCTTCATGTCCTGCAAACATCCGCTGATCCTGACGCCGGGCGACAACGACTGGGCCGACGTCGTCGAATTCACCACGGTCAAGCTCGACCCGCTGGAGCGGCTGGCGAAGGTGAGGTCGATGTTCTACGCCGATCCGGGCCGCAGCCTCGGCGCGCGCACCATCGCGCTACAAAGCCAGGCCGGCGATCCCGACCACAGCGCCTATGTCGAGAACCGGATGTGGTCGATCGGGGGTGTCACCTTCGCCACGCTGCACATCATGGGCAGCAACGACAACGCGACGCGAACGCCCGAAC
>JAEWHY010000582.1 GCA_023387555.1 Pseudomonadota bacterium | reverse complement strand
CGGGACTGGCACCGGCGTGCTGGCTATCGCTGCCGCGCGCGCCCTTCAGGTCGGAGTCCTCGCCAGCGATATCGATCCTCTGGCGGTCGCGGTCGCCCGCGAGAATGCGCGGTTGAACCGCGTCGGGCCCCTCGTTCGCACTGTCACAGCCGGCGGCGTTGATGCCGCCGTGATCCGGAGCGGCCGCCCCTACGATCTGATCTTCGCCAACATTCTCGAAGCGCCGCTTCGCCGGATGTCGGCTCCCTTGTCGTCGCTTTTGGCACCCGGCGGACGGCTGATCCTCTCCGGCCTGCTCGCAACGCAGGCCCCCGGGGTGATCGCCGCCTACCGCCGCCAGGGGTTGCGGCTGCAGTCACGTGTCCCGCTCGACGAATGGGTTACGCTCGTCATGCGGCGCGGCCACCCGCCCTATTGACGCAAAAAAGCGCCCCGGAACCGGGGCGCTGCATGTTTGAGATCGCCTGCGCCGCTCTTTAGCGGCCGAACGGCAGATCCTTCTCGCTGCGCGGCGCAAGGCGCTCGCCCCGGTCCTGCAATTCGCCGGGAAGCAAGTGCCGGTGCAGCGCGATCTGGCGCTCCGCCTGGCGCATGCGGCTCTCGATGATCGCGGTCCACAGACGCGCCAGCAGGCCCGGCTTGGCGACAGCGGACGTGGTGACGGTCTTGGCAACGGTTGGCTTGGCAATGCTCGCCTTGGCAGGAATGGCACTGACGGTTTCAGCGGTCAGGGCGGTCATGGTGTCTCTCCTTCAATAAAGTCCTTGGACACCGGAGTGGCTCTCCAGACTTACTGCAGTGCAACATAGTGCGAGTCAAAATTTTCGGGACCTGCAAGATGACATGGCGGACCTGCTAACTGTGCATAATCGCTTCATAATTTCGTAATGCCCGCGGCATTTCACAGGCAGCTTACGATCGTTGCATCATCAATCGTTGATGCATTGCACAAATTGCGGGATGGCTGGTTCCTGCGACAGGAAATGTCCGGCTTGCAGCCATGCGTTCTGAAATGTTTCGTGGTGGCCGCGTCGAGAATCCCCATCTTCACCCAGCGCACGAAGGTCGCCCGATGTTCTCAGCCCAATTCCAGACTTTCGACGAAACGGCCGACCCTGCCGCGGCGGCGCCGCGGATCACCGCACTGCGCGTCGCGCTGAAGAATCAGGGCCTCGACGGCCTCGTGGTGCCGCGTGCGGACCGCCACCAGAACGAATACGTTCCCGCGGGCGAGGAACGGCTGGCCTTCCTGACCGGCTTCACCGGCTCGGCGGGCTTCCTTGTCGTGCTCGCGGACCGCGCGGTGCTGTTCACCGACGGCCGATACACCTTGCAGGCGCGCGAGCAGACCGACCCGAAGATT
This sequence comes from Pseudomonadota bacterium, assembly GCA_023387555.1. Classification (GTDB taxonomy): domain Bacteria; phylum Pseudomonadota; class Alphaproteobacteria; order Rhizobiales; family Xanthobacteraceae; genus Pseudorhodoplanes. The sequence goes on along the minus strand of JAEWHY010000582.1, from coordinate 17,406 downwards.
TTCACCCTGGTCAACAGCACCGAGACCGCGCCGACGACCTGGCTCGAGCAAAACCTCTCCGAGGGAGCAAGGCTCGGCTACGATCCGTGGCTTCATACGGCCGATGCTGCCGACCGGCTGGCGAAGGCCTGCGCCAAGGCCGGCGCCCATCTCGTCCCCGTCGCCGCAAACCCGGTGGATGCGCTCTGGAACGACCGCCCGGTTCCGCCGCTCGGGCCGATCGTGCTGCACGACCTGCGCTTCGCCGGCGAAGCCGCCGAAGACAAGCTCAAGCGGATCGCCAGCGAGACCGGGAAGCAGCGCGCCGACGCGCTGGTCATCTCCGACCCGCATAACGTCGCCTGGGCCTTCAACATCCGCGGCTCGGACGTGGCCCATACGCCGCTGCCGCTCGCCTTTGCGGTGGTCCCGAAGGCCGGCCGCCCCACGCTCTATGTCGACGGCCGCAAACTCAGCAATGCCGTGCGCGACCGGCTGGAAGCGCTCGCCGAGATCCGCGAGCCCGATGTACTGTCGGGCGACCTGCAACGACTGGGCGCGGCGCAGGCCATTGTGCTGCTGGATCAGGTCACGGCCGCCGATGCGCTCGGCAAGCTCATCACCGATGCCGGTGGCAAGGTGGTGCGTGCGGCCGACCCGGTGACCGCACTCAAGGCGGTGAAGAACGAGACCGAAATTGCCGGCGCACGCGCAGCGCAGGCGCGCGACGGCGCGGCGATGGCGCGCTTTCTTGCCTGGTTCGACCGCGAAGCGCCGCGCGGGCACCTGACCGAGATCGCAGCAACCGAGGCGCTGGAGACCTTCCGCCGCGACAGCGGGCTGCTCAAGGACGTGTCGTTCCCCAGCATTTCCGGCGCCGGCCCGAACGGGGCCATCGTGCATTACCGGGTGACCGAGCGCACCAACCGGCCGATCGGGACCGGCGAATTGTTCCTCATCGATTCCGGCGGGCAATATGAGGACGGCACCACCGACATCACCCGCACCATCGCCGTCGGCACTCCCACCGAGGAGATGCGGATCCGATTTACCCAGGTGCTGCGCGGCCATATCGCGATTGCGCGGGCGGTGTTTCCCGACGGAGCTTCGGGTGCGCAGCTGGATACGCTTGCCCGGCAATATCTGTGGCAGGCGGGCGTCGATTTCGACCATGGCACCGGCCACGGCGTCGGCAGCTATCTGTCGGTGCACGAAGGGCCGGCGCGGATTTCCAAGCTCGGCACCGCGCCGCTCAAGCGCGGCATGATCCTGTCGAACGAGCCGGGCTATTACAAGGAAGGCGCGTTCGGCATCCGGATCGAAAATCTCGTGCTGGTGGTCGAGGCGCCCCACATTGCCGGCGCGGAAAAGCCGATGAATGCGTTCGAGACCATCACCCTCGCGCCGATCGACCGCCGCCTGATCGATGTCAGCCTGATGACAGACGACGAAATCGCCTGGCTCGATGCCTACCATGCGCGGGTTGCAGAGACGATCGGCCCGCTTGTTGATAAGGACACCGCGACCTGGCTCGCAGCTGCGACCCGCCCGCTCTCCAAACCCTGAGTTTCTTTTTCGTGGACGCGCAAACGCCCAAAACCAAGGCAGCGGCCGACCAGGGTCGGGCGCCGATCGGCCTGATCGTATTGCTGATGGCGATGAGCACCATTGGCCCGGTTTCGCTCAACATCCTGGTTCCGGCAACGCCGGGACTCGTGGTGCTGTTCGACACCAAGGTCGAGACGGTCCAGCTGACGCTGTCGCTCTATCTGTTCGGGCTTGCGGTGTCGCAATTGCTTCTCGGGCCATTGTCCGACCGGTTTGGGCGCAAGCCGGTGCTGCTAGCCGGCCTGTTCATCACGGCGGCGGCGAGCTTCGGGGCGATGTTCTCGACTTCGATCGAGATGCTTATCGTATTCCGCACGCTGCAGGCGCTCGGGGCTTCATCAGGCCTCGTGATCGGGCGCGCCATCATCCGCGATCTCTACACCCGCGATCGTGCGGCGGCGATGATCGGCCTCGTTACCACCGTGATGGTGCTCGCGCCGATGGCCGCGCCGCTGATCGGCGGCCTCCTCGATACGCATTTCGGCTGGGAATATACCTTCGTGCTCACCGGCGCGCTCGCGGCCGTGGTGAGCGCCTGGGCGTTCGCGGCCCTCCCCGAGACGCGGCCCGACCACGTCACCGGTGGCGGCCTCCGCTTCATCCTGAACGAAGCCCGCGAACTGCTCTCGAACCGCAAGTTTCTCGGATACATGCTGGTCTGCGCGATCGGCACCGCCACCTTCTTCACCTTTCTCGGCGGCGGCCCGCATGTCGTCGTCAGCGTCATGGCGCGGACCTCCGCGGAATTCGGATGGTGGTTCATCGCAACCTCGGCCGGATACATGCTGGGCAACTTCATCACGTCCCGCACCTCGCAACGTTATGGCGTCGATCGCATGATCGCGATCGGCATTGCGCTGCTGCTGATCGGCTCGGTTCTGACCATCGGCACCGTGGCGGCGTTTCCGGATGGCGGGCCGTGGACGGTGTTCGTCCCGCAGCTGGCGCTCTCGGTCGGCAACGGCATTTTCCTGCCGAACTGCGTTGCGGGCGCGGTGAGCGTGCGGCCGCAAGCCGCCGGCACTGCCTCCGGGATCACCGGCTTCATGCAAATGTCGACTGGGGCGGTGGCCGCGCAGGCCATGAGCCACATCATGGCGACCGCGACGTCGGCAATGCCGCTCGCGCTCGCCATGGGCGCCTGCTCGGCCGCAGCCGCGTTAGCGTATGTCGCCTTCCTCCGGCGTCGCTAATGCGGCAGCAGGAGCCCTATTCGACCTGCCCATGCATCGCCATGCAGGCGCGGTAGAGTTCAAACTCCAGCGAACTGAACGTTGTTTCCGGATAGCGTTGCGCGGCAACGCTACATTCACGGATGGCCGCAGCACGCGCGGCATCGATCTTAACGCCGTCATCGGCCTGCGCCCCGTGACCCGCCGGCGCCAGCACGAAGACAACGACCAGCATGGCCGGAAGATGAAGATAATGTCTGAGCATGATCGCAACTCCGGACAGCTGCCCTCAATGAAGAGATAAGGCTGGCTGCAGCTTCCCAAGCCAGCGCGCCGGGGATCGCAGCCATGCAAATCTGCACCTGGCGCTGCGGCTCAGCCGACCATGGCCAGCCATTGGTCTTCGGTCAGTACGGTGACACCGAACTTCTGTGCCTCGGCAAGCTTGGAACCCGCACCCGGACCGGCGACGACATAGTCTGTCTTCTTCGAGACCGAACCCGCCACCTTGGCGCCGAGCCGCTCGGCCTGCGCCTTGGCCTCGTTGCGGGTCATCTTTTCCAGCGAGCCGGTGAATACCACGGTCTTGCCGGATACCACCGAGTCGGACTTGACCTTCTCCATCGGCTCGACCGTGATCTGCGCCAGCAACCGGTCGAGCGCCTCCCGGTTCTTCTCTTCCTTGAAGAACTCGACGATCGCATCGGCCACGACCTCACCGATCCCGCCGATGTTATTCAGTTCCTGATAGGCTTCCGAGTCCTGCCCGTTGCCGGCGGCTTTCATGCCGTCCAGAAACGCATCAACATCACCATAGTGACGTGCGATGAGCCGGGCATTGGTCTCGCCGATGTGGCGGATGCCGAGCGCATAGATCAGCTTGTTGAGCGGTATCTTGCGTCGCTCCTCGATCGCGGCGAACAGATTGCGCACCGAGGTTTCACCGTAGCCTTCGCGGTCGGCCAGCTTCGTGGGCGCCTGCCGGTCGCGCGCCGCAAGCGTGAAAATATCGGCCGGCTCCTTCACGAGGCCATCGGCAAAGAAAGCCTGCACCTGCTTTTCGCCCAGCCCCTCGATGTCGAAGGCATCGCGCGACACGAAATGGCGCAGCCGCTCGACCTGCTGCGCGGCACAGATCAGCCCGCCAGTACAGCGCCGCACCGCCTCGCCATCCTCGCGGACCGCGTGGCTGCCGCAGACCGGGCAGGTTTCCGGAAACTTGTAGGGCCTTGCGGTCTTCGGCCGCTTCTCCATCACGACATCCAGCACCTGCGGGATCACGTCGCCCGCGCGCTGGATCACCACCGTATCGCCGATACGGATATCGACGCCGCCACGGATTGGATTGCCGTCGTTGCCGATGCCCTTGATATAGTCCTCGTTGTGCAGCGTCGCATTCTGCACCACGACGCCGCCGACCGTGACTGGCTCGAGTTTCGCGACCGGCGTCAGCGCGCCGGTGCGGCCAACCTGGATGTCGATGCCGTTGACCACCGTCGTTGCCTTCTCGGCGGGGAATTTGTGCGCGATGGCCCAGCGCGGCGAGCGAGAGACGAAGCCGAGGCGCTGCTGCCAGTCAAGCCGGTTCAGCTTGTAGACCACGCCGTCAATGTCGTAGCCGAGCTTCGCGCGCCTTGCTTCGATATCGCGATACACCGCGAGCATGGCATCCACCGAACCGCAGACCTTGAATAGCGGATTGATGACAAAGCCAATCTCGTCCAGCCAGTACACCATGTCGGCCTGGGTCTGCTTCGGCATCGCGCTCATCTCGCCCCAGGCATAGGCGAAGAACTTCAGATTGCGCGAGGCCGTGATCGCGGGGTCTTTCTGGCGCAGCGAGCCGGCCGCCGAATTGCGCGGATTGGCATAGACCGGTTCCTCGGCCTCGGCCTGCCGCTTGTTCAATGCGATGAAGTCGTCATGGGTCATGTAGACTTCGCCGCGGATCTCGACGACGTCCGGGATCTTGCTCCCCTTCAGGGTCTGCGGGATATCGGGCAGCGTCCTGACGTTGGCGGTCACATCCTCGCCTTCGGCGCCGTCGCCGCGGGTGGCTCCGGTCACCAGATTGCCGCCCTCGTAACGGAGCGAGAGCGATAAACCGTCGATCTTGGGCTCGGCGGTGAAAGCCGGCGGCTCATCGAGCTTGAGGAAGCGCACGACGCGATCGACGAAATCGGTGACGTCCTGATCCGCGAATGCGTTGTCGAGCGACAGCATCGGCACCGCATGCCGGACCTTCCTGAACCGTCCGGTCGGCGCGGCGCCGACTTTCTGCGACGGGGAATCCTTGCGGATCAGTTCGGGGAAGCGTGCCTCGATCTCGTTGTTGCGCTGGCGCAGCGCGTCGTATTCGGCGTCCGATATCCTGGGCGCGTCCTGCTGGTAATACAGCTTGTCGTTTTCCGCGATCAGCTTTGCGAGCCGCGCGAGTTCCGCCGCAGCCTGCTCCTCGGTCAGCTGGCTGGTCGGGGTGAAGGGATACGCACGCTTGGCCATGATGATTTGCCGGTCGGTCCTCAGCGCGCCAGGACGGCATGCCGCAGCGAGGAATAATTCATTCTGGAGCCGCTTCAAATCCCGTATGAAGACCGGCGAGAACGGCGTCCACAGAGCGCCCCGCCGGGAGTTGAAAATATGCTGCTGTACCCCCGGTCCAAGGACAGGCCCTTCCACCTCGGACCATTTCCTCTGGAAAGCCTGCCGACCGATCCGTCGCAGGCGTTGCGCGAAACCAGCCGCGCGCCACAGCCGGAGGCCGGCCGGGACTGCGAGACGACGACCGGGCGGCTTGCCGCGGCCGCCACACATTATCGAGACATCTTCGCGAAGTTCCTTGATGGGACGCCCGCACCGGAACTGGCACCCGTCCCCAACGACCTTCTGCGACGCAGCGTCGACATCAAAGGCGCAGCCTATTTCCTCGATGCCGCGCAGGCAGGTATCTGCGAGATCCCGGCCTCGGCATGGCTCCCGGGACAACAACCGCCCGGGCACCGCACGGCGATCGTGATCCTGGTCGAGCGGCCGCGACTTCCCGAGCCCGACAACCCGGCCCGCGGCTGGATCGCTCCCGCCACCGAAGCGATCGCGGACATGCGCGCGGCGGAGATAGCGGTTTGCATCGCCGGTCACATCCGCGGCCTCGGATTTTCGGCACGCGCGCACATTGCGGGCAACAGCCTGCTCGACCGCGACATGCTGGCCGTTCTCGCCGGCACCGTGGTCCCCGCCGCGGATGGCACGCCGATGCATCCCTATCTCGGCCGTAACATCGCGATGGCGGTCGTCTCGACGGACTATGCGCTAGCGACCGACCTGCCTCTCGCAAGCAGCGCGCTCAATCGCAGCCCGATACGGCGCCTTGCCGACTGGTGGGGCAAGGATGGCGCGCAATCGGGCCGCGAGCGCAGGCGCCGGGCACAGCGCGCGACCCATCTGAGCCGCTATCCGATGGAGCAGATCAAGCGCGTCGATCGCCCCACGACGCTGATCCTCGATGACGAAGTGCCGCGGGTGCCAAAGCGCGCTGCCTTTTTCCAGCGCGCCTTGCATGGCGATCTCGGCGACAAGGCAAAGGCCGAGCGCGGCCGCTTCGCATTCAAGACACCGCTGTCGCACAGCATGGTGCAGGTGATCCGATCGCTGGTGCCGTTTCAGGACGGCCCGGTCGATGGCGAACCGGATGCCGCAAGCCATGGCGATCACGGCGCCAATGCGCGCGCGATCAAGTCGCTGTCCTATGCACTCGGCGCCGATCTGACCGGGATCTGCGAAACGCCGCGCTATGCGTGGTTCTCGCACAAGGAAGACGGCAGCGAACTCAAGCCCTACCACCGCTATTCGGTCGCGATGCTGATCGACCAGGGATACGACACGATGGAGGGCTCGAGCGGCGACGATTGGATCTCGGGTTCGCAGTCGATGCGCGGGTATCTGCGCGGAGCGGTCATCGCCGGCATCATGGCGGAGTTCCTGCGCTCGCTCGGCTATTCGGCGCGCTCGCAAACCAATGCCGACAGCGATGTGCTGCACATCCCGGTCATCCTGTGGGCCGGGCTCGGCGAATTGAGCCGGATCGGCGAACTGGTGCTCAATCCGTTCGTCGGCCCACGGTTCAAGTCGGTGGTGCTGACCACCGACTTTCCGATGCAACCGGACAAGCCGATCGATTTCGGGCTGCAGACCTTCTGCGGCAACTGCCTGAAGTGCGCGCGCGAATGTCCCTGCGACGCCATCCCGTTCGGCGACAAGGTGATGTTCAACGGCTACGAGATCTGGAAGCCGGATGTGGAGCGTTGCACCCGCTATCGGCTGACCAACGCGCGTGGCTCGGCGTGCGGACGCTGCATGAAGACCTGTCCCATCAACAAGGTGGTCGATGCCGACGGCGCCCTGCTCACGCGCATGGCAAGCTGGCTCGGCGTCAATGCGATGTGGCTCAAGCCGCTGATGGTGCCGATCGCGACCCGCATGGATGACTGGCTCGGCAACGGCAAGCGCAACCCGGCCAAGAAATGGTGGCTCGACCACGAGATCGTCAACGGCAAGGTCGTCACGCCGAAGGCGACCAACGAACGCGACATCGACCCGGCCCGCAAGCTCGATCCGGCGCAGCAGAAGATGGCGTATTATCCGGCCAATGCGATGCCGGCGCCGAACGATCCCTCGCCGAAGACGGTCGACCGAAAGGCAGCCATGGCGGTAAAGGACCTGCTCGAAACACCGGCGCAGGCGCGTCAGCGCGTGGCGGAAGGGGGCCCTGCTCCGGCGCTTTACCGGCCGACGCCGCCGCGCGAGGCCGCCGAAACGCTGACGGCTGGAGCGAGCGCCCAGAATCCTTACAAGAACTAGCCGGCCGCCTTGATCAGGCGTTCAGCGGCGGCGCGGGCCTCGTCGGTGATCTCTGCGCCCGCCAGCATGCGGGCGATTTCCTCGCGGCGACGTTCGGCGGCAACTTCGCTGACCCGCGTCGCGACGCGCTTACCCTTGTCGAGCGCGCCCTTGGCGATGACGAAATGGCGGTCGGCGCGCGCCGCGACCTGCGGTGCATGCGTCACCGCGATGGTCTGGACGCGCGCGGCGAGCTTGGCCAGCCGGCCGCCGATCGCGTCGGCCACAGCGCCGCCGACGCCGGTATCGATCTCGTCGAAGATCAGTGTCGGCGCCGAGCCCTTGTCCGCCAGCACCACTTTCAGGGCCAGCAGGAAACGCGAGAGTTCGCCGCCGGAGGCCACCTTCATCAAGGGGCCGGGCCGGGTGCCGGGGTTGGTCTGCACCCAGAATTCCACACGGTCGAAGCCGTGCGGGCCGGCTGCATCCGCGTCGGTCGTGATCGAGGTCGAAAATACGGCGCGGTCGAGCTTGAGCGGCTTGATTTCGGTGTTCACCGCCTTGTCGAGCTTGGCAGACACTTTCTTGCGTGCTTCCGACAACGCGGTCGCAGCCTTGCGGAAACGCGCATCGGTCTCCACCGCAGCCTTTTCCAGGACCGCGAGTTTCTCGGCGCCCGCATCGATCAACGCGAGAGCGTCGGAATAGCGGTCTGCGAGCGCGGCAAGGTCATCGACAGGCGTGTTGTATTTGCGGGCTGCGGCGCGCAACGAAAACAGCCGCTCCTCGATCCGCTCGAGCTCGGCGGGATCGTAATTGGCGGCGCGCAACGCACTTTCGAGATGCGCGCGCGCCTCCTCGATCGCCGAGAGCGCGGCATCAAGCGCCTTGATCGCAGGATCGGCGAGGCCCGGCGCCTGCGCGCTCCTTCGTTCCAGTCTGCGGATCGCAGACGCAAATCCCGGCACCGGCGAACTGTTGCCGGCAACCGCGTCGTAGGCATCGCGCAGGTCGCCCGCGATCTTTTCCGCCTGCATCATCGCCGAACGGCGCTCGGCAAGACCGGTTTCCTCGCCGGGCTCGGGCCGCAGCTTCCCCAATTCCTCCACGGCGTGGCGCAGATAATCGGCCTCGCGCTGGGCACGCTCGACCTCGACACGGTGGCTTTCCACCGCATCGGCGGCTTCGCGGCGCGCCTCCCAGAGCTGGGCAACCTCGGCGGCTGCGCCGTCCAGTCCGGCGTAGGCATCCAGTAGCGCGCGATGCGTGGCCGCATCCACCAGCGCCCGGTCGTCGTGCTGGCCGTGAATCTCGACCAGCGCCGCACCGAGGCTTCGCAGCGCCTGCACCGAAGCCGGCTGATCGTTGATGAATGCCCGGGTCTTGCCGTCGACCGACTGGACCCGTCGCAGAATCAGATCGTCCTCTGCGGCGATCCCCTGCTCTTTCAGAATGGCTCGCGCCGGGTGTTTCGCCGGCACGTCGAACACCGCGACGACCTGTCCCTGCTCGGCGCCCTGGCGCACCAGTCCGGCATCGCCGCGGGCCCCGAGCGCGAGCGCGAAAGCATCGAGCAGAATCGATTTGCCGGCGCCCGTCTCGCCGGTGAGCACGGCGAGGCCCTTGGCGAAATCGAGATCAAGCTTGTCGATCAGGACGATGTCGCGAATGGACAGACGGACCAGCATGGGTGTGTCTTAGTGGAAATTCATCGGAATCGGGCAATGCAGGTCTGCGCATCTCCCCGCGGTCACTACGGCTACCACGGCCGATGCTAGCATGGCGCAGAGCGCAGCATCGACCCGGACAGTATTTGATTCGCGGCAGGAGCGAACCGGCCGGCGGCGATCACCGCACGACCGGCGTTCCGATCCGGACCTCGCCCGCCGGCTTCTGCTGGAACAGCTTGCTGATCCAGGACTGCTTGTTCTCGGCGGGTTGAAGTCCCCCACTCTGCACCAGCCGATATGCGTTCTGGTACCATTGGCTATCGGGGAAGTTATGTCCGAGCACGGCGGCCGCGGTCTGCGCTTCCTGCACGATGCCGAGCGCCATATAGGCCTCGGTCAGCCGCATCAGCGCCTCCTCGACGTGACGGGTCGTCTGATACTGCGTGACCACCAGCTTGAAGCGGTTGATCGCGCCGGAGAAATCCTTTTTCGTCAGGTAGAAGCGCCCGATCATCATTTCCTTGCCGGCGAGCTGGTCGCGCGCGACATCGAGCTTCTTCCTGGCGCTGGTGGCATATTCAGTGTCCGGATAGCGGCGGATGACCTGCTCCAGTTCGCGCATCGCTTGCTCGGTCCGGGCCTGGTCGCGCGTCACATCCGGGATCACCTCGTAATAGGACGAGCCGATCAGATATTGCGCGTAAGCCGCGTCGGGGCTGCCCGGATGCATCGCCACGTAACGCTTCGCGGCGATGATGGAGTCGTCGTATTCCTTGGCCTCGTAATAGGAATAGGCCTGCATCAGCAGCGCCTTCCGCGCCCAGTCCGAATACGGATGCTGACGGTCAACTTCCTCGAATTTCTTGGCGGCTTCCCTGTAGTCCCGCTTCTGCTGCAGAAGATACAGGGCTTCGTTGTAGAGCTTGTCCGCCGGTTCGTCCGGGATCGTCAGTTCCTTGTCGGTCGAACAGGCAGCGAGCGCGGCACCGACCAGCACGATTGCGAGAATGCGCGACAGCGCTCCACGCGCCAGCCCTGCGGCCGGCAACAGTCTCGCAATAATGCCTTTACTCGCTGTCATACCCGCGCACACGATCCTTGCCCTGGGAGCGGGATGCCAATTGCCGCAACCCCGATCCCCGTCTTCTCCTAGCCGGAAAAGAGGGTATCCCCCAAGTCGACCCTTGTGGGTTTCTTACGATATTGGGCCGGAATAAAGGCGACGGTTAACCGGCCAGTTCGTCAAGCCGGCTGCATCGGCCCCGGGGGAAAGCCGGGGCCTCGACAATCGGACCTAGGACACGTCCGGACCGTAAGCCGGCGCGACCATTCCGGCCGGCTCGGCATGACCGCGAATCCGCCGCGCTTCGCCGGCCTCGACCACTTCATAGGCCGAGGGATCAGACATCAGCGCCACGAGAACCGCGTGATTGAGCCGGTGCCCACCACGAACCGAACGATAGGCGCCAATGATCGGGGCGCCGGCCAGCGCCAGATCTCCGACCGCATCGAGCGCCTTGTGGCGCACGAACTCGTCGGGATAGCGCAGCCCCTCGTTGTTCAGGACACGGTTCTCGCTCAACACGAGGGTGTTTTCGAACGAGGCGCCAAGCGCCTTGCCGGCGCTCCACAGGGCCGAAACATCCTTCATGAAGCCGAAGGTACGGGCGCGTGACAGTTCCTGGCGGAAGCTGTCGGCGGTGAGGTCAAGCGCGATCGACTGACGGCCGATCAGCACCGATTCGAAATTGATTTCGATGTCCAGCCGGAATCCGCTTTCGGCGGGACGCAGTTCGCCGAAGGATTCGCCCTTGGCAACGCTCACCGGCTTCAGCACCTTGATATAACGCCGGGCCTTCGACAGCGACTTGATGCCGACCTGATCGATGGCAGCGACGAACGGCGCCGCACTGCCGTCCATGATCGGCACTTCCGGTCCGTCGATCTCGACGAGGGCGTTGTCGACTCCAAGTCCGCGCAGCGCGGCAAGGATGTGTTCCGCAGTCGAGCACAGCACGCCCGACTCATCGCCGAGAACGGTGGCAAGTTCGGTTGCCGTAACGGAACGGAAATCAGCGCGAACCTCGCGCTCACCGCCTTCCGCATCCGTCCGGCAAAATACGATGCCAGTATCGGCATCGGCAGGATTAATCGTGAGATTAACGGGTAATCCGGAATGAACCCCAATTCCAGATACCGAAACCTGTTCACGCAGCGTGGTCTGCCTTGCGGCTCTCATACGCTCGTTTCCGTCCGTTTTTCGGCTTAGACGCCGCGCATGTGTTGCGCAGCGCAATCCCCCGAAGTGACCCCAAGCGACAGAGTTTTGCCTCCGATGAGTCCGGCAGGTAGTCTTTTTCGACTATCCCCCCTGCCCGAATCTCTAAGACGAAAACCTTCGTCGCATTCGAACCTTAGCCCCAGGTCCTGAACCGCCAAAGTCACGCTTTTTTACGTTTTGTTACCTTGATCCGGCCGCATTCACGTCAGCGGCATGCCGCATTTTCCATCCGTCTGTTGCCAGATTGCAACGCGGCTTGGCTCGCTCTCCCGCACTGCGAAATCCTCGATCAAAATCAGCAACTTATTCATGATTTGGCGTCCGCTGAAACGCAAAGAGCCCCGGTGGACACCGAGGCTCTTTGGTCTTCAGGAGCGACCGCCTAGTTGGCCTGGCGGCGCAGGAAAGCGGGGATATCGAGCTGGTCATCCTCCGGCGAATTATTCACAGGAGCGTTCCGGCCGTGCATGTCGAGACCCTGCGGGGCATTCGGCTGGCGGCGGGCATAATCCGACACCGGATCGCGCCCCTCCATCGGCCGTGACGGCGGGCGCTGCTGCGCGCGCTGCGGCATCGGCGCCTGCATCGGCCGCGGATCCTGACGCATCGCCGGCTCTTCGCTGGTGTCAGCCTTGAGTCCGGCGAAACCAGCCGACGCGAGCCGCTTCAGGAGCGACATGCGCTGCTTCTCCGGTTCCGGGGCGACGAGTTCGCCACGGTGCGCCTGGATCTCGCGCTGCGCCTGCGGGGGCAATTCATCGATCCGCGGCATCCGCGGACGCTGCGGAACCCGCTCCGGGTGCGGCGGGATAAAATTTCCGAACGCCTCCTGATGCTGCTGCGGCTGCGGAGCGGCAGGCTCCACGAACAACGTCGGCTTCGGCGGCGTCGGGCGGATGGTGACGTCATCGATGGACGTATCCCCCGCCATCTCCTGGCCGAGAGCTGCGGCAACCGCTGCGGTCGCGGCCGCATCGATCGTGTTGACATTGTAAGCGGCAGGCTGGGCCTGAACCGGCGCTGCAGCGGCGACAGGCTTCTGACGCTCTACCGGACGCGCAACTTCGTGCGAGGCCCGCTTGACTGCCTCGACCGGCGGCTTGGCAGCCGCAGCCGGCCGATCGACACCGGTCGCCACCACGGCAACCCGGATGATTCCTTCCAGGCTGTCGTCAAAGGTCGCGCCGACGATGATGTTGGCGTCCTTGTCGACTTCCTCGCGAATGCGGGTGGCCGCCTCGTCGACCTCGTACAGCGTCAGGTCCTTGCCGCCGGTGATCGAGATCAGGAGCCCCTTGGCGCCCTTCATCGTGTTGTCGTCGATGAGCGGATTGGCGATCGCGGCTTCTGCGGCGGTGATCGCGCGCTTCTCGCCCGAGGCTTCGCCGGTGCCCATCATCGCCTTGCCCATCTCGCGCATCACCGCGCGAACGTCGGCGAAGTCGAGATTGATCAGGCCTTCCTTCACCATCAGATCGGTGACGCAGGCGACGCCGGAATAGAGCACCCGGTCGGCCATCGCGAAAGCGTCGGCGAAGGTGGTCTTCTCGTTGGCGACCCGGAAAAGATTTTGGTTCGGGATGATCAGCAGCGTGTCGACATTCTTCTGCAGCTCGGCGATGCCGCCCTCGGCGTAACGCATCCGCCGGTCGCCCTCGAACTGGAACGGCTTGGTCACGACGCCGACGGTCAGGATGCCCATGTCACGGGCCACTTTCGCGATCACGGGAGCCGCGCCGGTGCCGGTGCCGCCGCCCATGCCGGCGGTGACAAACACCATGTGAGCGCCGTTCAGATGATCACGGATCTCGTCGATCACCTCTTCGGCCGCGGCCTTGCCGATCTCAGGCTGCGAACCGGCGCCGAGTCCTTCGGTCACCTGGACGCCCATCTGAATCTTGCGCGGAGCCCGCGAAGACGTCAGGGCCTGTGCGTCGGTATTGGCGACGACGAATTCGACGCCCTGGAGTCCGGCCGCGATCATGTTGTTGACCGCGTTGCCGCCGGCGCCGCCGACGCCAAACACGGTGATCCTGGGCCTCAACTCGCGAATATCGGGAGCTGTGAGATTCACTGTCATGGCTGTCTCTTCCATACGCGGGCGTGAATAACGTCTCCGCAAAGACCGGTCCGCCGCCGGCCGTCTCGGAGATCCTGCAACAGGGTCATCAGAAGCTTTCCTTCAGCCATCGACCGACCCTTGCGAAATAGCCGCCTGTCATCATCTGCCGCGTTTTCCGCGGTTCGAAATGTTCGAGGTGGGCTGCCTGAGGATAGACGAGCAGTCCCGCGGCAACCGCAAAGGCTGGCCCCTTTGCGGCATCCGGCAGACCGGACACGCCCAAAGGCCTCCCGATACGCACTTGTCGTCCCAGAATGCGCGACGCGATATCCGGCAGCCCGGCCAACTGGCTCGCGCCTCCGGTCAGAACCACGGTTCCCTGCGGCTCGGCCGCGAAAGGAGACGCCGAAAGCCTGTCGCGAATCATCTCCAGAATCTCTTCGACGCGCGGCCGGATGAAAGGCACCAGTGCAGCGCGTGAGATGACCTGCGGCGGCTCCCGCGAATCCGACCCGATGGCGGGAACCGGAATCATATCGCGCTCGTCGCTCATTCCCGGCACAACAGTGCCATAGAACGTCTTGATTCGCTCGGCATCTGCGACCCTCGCGTTCAGTCCGCGCGCAAGATCCATGGTCACGTGGCCGCCGCCGACCGCAAAGCCGTCGGCATGAACAAATCGTCCGCCGGAGAAGACGGCGATCGTGGTGGTTCCCGCGCCCATGTCGACGACCGCAGCGCCAAGATCGCCCTCGTCGTCGGCAAGCGCCGACAGGCCGGCCATGTAAGGCGAGCCGACCATGGCCTCGACCGACAGCTGGGCCCGCTCGATTGCCAGCATCAGATTGCGCGGCGCGGCCGTATCGGCGGTGACGACATGCATGTCGAGGCCGAAGCGTCGCGCCAGCATGCCGCGCGGATCCCTGATCCCGTGCACGCCATCAATCGCATAGCCAAGCGGCAGAGAATGCAGGACCACCCGCCCCTCGCGTCCGGAATGCTGGCTGCCGGCCTGCAACAGACGCGCGATATCGCCATCGCGGATCGCGGGACCTTCGACATCGACGGATGCGGTGAAGCGCTCGCTCGCAAGCCGGCCGGCCGAGATCGCGACGGCGACGGACTCCAGATGCACGCCCGCGGATTGCTCGGCGAGTTCGACGGCATGGCGGATGGCGTAATCGGCGGCTTCAAGATCGGCGACCTTGCCCGCCTTCATGCCACGGGCCTCGGTGTGGCCGAACCCGATCACCTCGATGGTGTGGCTGCGACGCGGCAGCACATCCTGAACGCGACCCGGCTCGAGCCTCGCAATCACACAGACGACCTTGCTGGTCCCGACATCAAGCGCGGCGACCAGCGCTGCGCGCCTGGGCGACACCGGCTTCATCTTGGGAGCAACGCCGAATTGCAGAAGGCTCATGCGTCGCCTCCCTTGCGCTTCGTCTTCTTGTCTTTCAGGGCCTCCGCGCGCGCGGACGCGGCCTCATCGGACAGGCGCACGGTCACGCGGTCGGGAATCCGCATATCGATAGCGAGAATGTCGCGGCTCAGCAGCTTCTTCTCTCTGTCGAGTTCAAGCAGCGCCTCGATCGCATCAGTCGGGGCGGCCTCCGGCAGGCGGATGTCGACGCCGTTCTTCAACCGCAGATTCCAGCGCCGGTCCGCCACCAGCACATAGGCGTGCACCTGGTCGCGCAACTGCGGATAATTGTTCATCACCGCGAGAAACTCGGCCGCCTTGGTATTGGCGCCGCTACCGACGACCAGCGGCAGATGCGCCACCTGCGGTGCCGAGAAATCCTGCACCATCACGCCGTCGCGCGAGATGACACGCACCCGGCCTTCCTTCTGCCAGAGCGCAAATGCGTTACGCTCGGTGATCGCGATATGCAGCCGGTCCGGGAACAGCTTGAGGATGGTCGCTTCCGCGATCCAGGGATTGGCCTTCAGCCGCGCCCGCGCCCCCTCTGCGTCGAGGAACAAGAGCGAGCCGCGGCCGGAAATTCCGGCGATATTGAGGATTTCCTCGCGAGTGAGCTGCTTCTCGCCGGTCAGCGCGATCGAGGCGATTTCAAACCCGAAGGCGTTGGCCGCCGCATCGCGGATTTCCGCAAACTGCGTGGCGACGGTTTCGGCATGGCCACCCTTGGCGACGCCATAGGCGGCGCTTGCAAGCATCAAGGCGAACACCGCGCAGGTGCCGGCGCCGCGCGGAACCATCCGCTCGAGGCGGGTCGCGAAGCGCTGCAGCCGCCCGCCCGTCCACCGGAGGCCGGCGGACCGCGTCTCGGACAAAGCGGTGCGTTGACGGTCGCCCATTGAACGACCTGTCACGCCTCGCCGGCGCTGCAAAGCTGGCAGCGGCTGGCGATCCGATCATGTCCGCGATGGCGTCGCTTCAAAGACACCAAGACCTCCGTCCCCCTCGCCGCTTGCCGCGGCGAACATTCCGCGCGCGTCACCGCACAGCGCCCCGAAAGGCAGCCTAAAACGTGATACGCCGCGTCGGGTCAGTCTTCGGGCCGTTTGGTAAAGTTTTGGTAAATGTTTAAAGGTTCCGTTCACCATTACGCCCGGAACACACAACAAAGCGCATACAGCGGTGCGCAGGTAGCGAGTACGCCGGGGAGCGAAGCGAAATCCATCGCGGCTTGCCGGATAAGGCCGGCGCGCAAGGACCCGGTATCAGCAGCGCACCCAGTTCGTGCTGCGCTGCGCCCGGGACACCAGGGCCTCACCGGTTCAGTGAGGCATCCTCGATCATCCAGCTCACCAGCTCCTCGAACGAGGTTCCGGCATAGGCGGCGAGCTCCGGCACGAGCGAGGTCTGCGTCATGCCCGGGATGGTGTTGACCTCGAGGCAGACCAGCCCGTCCACGCCGCGGGTGTCGTCGTAACGGAAATCAGCACGCGTCACGCCACGGCAGCCGAGCGCATCATGCGCCATGACCGTGAACCGCTGGACCGCGCGCGTGACCTCGTCCGGGATCTGCGCCGGCAGCACGTGCTCAGAGCCGCCGGGCGCGTATTTCGCCTCGTAGTCGTAGAACTTTACCTTCGGCACGATCTCGATCACGCCGGTGGCCTCGCCCTTCACCACGGCGCAGGTCAGTTCCTTGCCAGGGATGTAGGTCTCGCACAGCACGATCTCGCCGTAAGCCCAGTCCTCGCGGAACAATTCCTGCGGCGGATGCTCGTGGTTATCCGTGACGATGAACACCCCGACGCTCGAGCCTTCCGCAATCGGCTTGATCACATAGGGACGCGGCAGCGTATGCGCCTTGCCGGCCTCGAATCGCGAGATCGCCCTGCCCTGCGGCACCGGCACGCCGGCGGCGGCGAGCATCACCTTGGCCGCATCCTTTTTCATGGCGAGCGAGGACGCCTGCACGCCGGAATGCGTATAGGGAATGCCGAGAACTTCCAGAATGCCCTGGATGGTGCCGTCCTCGCCCGGACGCCCGTGCAGGATGTTGAAGGCGGCGTTCGGCCTCAGTTCATCGAGCACGGTCGCGACGTTGCGCGCCACATCGATACGGGTGACGCGGTAGCCCGCGCGCTCGGCGGCATCGGCGCAGGCCTTGCCGGAGTTCAGCGACACCTCGCGCTCCGACGACCAGCCACCCATCAGGAATGCGACATGCTTGCTCATGCGGCCTCGCGCTTGGTCGGCAGTTTGAATCCGTCATAGAGCCAGCCGACGCAGTCAAACATGTCCTGCTCGCTCTTCTTCTCCCAGACCTCACGCATGACTTCGCGTTCGATTCCGCCGACGTGATACCAGTTGTCCCACAG
>JAEWHY010000563.1 GCA_023387555.1 Pseudomonadota bacterium | reverse complement strand
GAACGGACTGCGTCGTTCATGGGTTGGCCGCTCAATCCGGGAGGTTCGAACATGTGCGACGGCACGACGGCACGCAGGGTGGCCGCAAGCGAGGCGGAGCGAGCCGCGATCCTCGCCCTGAAGAATCGTGTCCTGGCCGCGCCATCTGAGAGTGCATTCGCCGATGAGATCGTCATGTTGAGGTTTGCCGCCGCCATCGCCAGCGTGTCCGAGGCGGCGCTGGAGCAGCGCGGCAGGAAAGGGTGATTGCGAACCGGTGTGCCGGGCCGGGCTCGGAATCATCCGGCAGGAGCGGTGGCCCGGGGAGATACCCTGGCCTCGAAGGATGTGGACCGCGGCGTTTGGATGTCATTTCAGGCGACATCCGGTCGGCCTCTGGCCCATCTCCTAGTGGCATCCCCGCCACACCTTAGAGACATTTCGGTGTCGGTGCGCTGGTGCCGCTATTTGGCCATAGGCCTTGATCACATGAGGCGGCAGAAATAGCGGCGTGACAGTCGTTTGTTACGGTTGCGGACGGGGTGGGGAGCCCGATCGAGTAAACATGGACGCCAAGACCAATCTGAAAGCAAAGTTGCCCAGCCGCCACGTGACCGAAGGTCCGGAGAGGGCACCGCACCGCTCGTATCTTTATGCAATGGGGCTGACGACAGCCCAGATCCACCAGCCGCTGGTCGGCGTGGCATCCTGCTGGAACGAGGCGGCACCCTGCAACATCTCGCTGATGCGTCAGGCTCAGGCGGTGAAGAAAGGTGTGTCCGCTGCCGGTGGCACCCCGCGCGAATTCTGCACCATCACCGTCACAGACGGCATCGCGATGGGGCATGGCGGGATGCGCGCCTCGCTGCCGTCGCGCGAAGTGATCGCCGACTCTGTCGAATTGACCATGCGCGGCCATTCGTATGACGCGCTGGTCGGACTTGCCGGCTGCGACAAGTCGCTTCCGGGCATGATGATGGCGATGGTGCGGCTGAACGTGCCGTCGATCTTCCTTTACGGCGGTTCGATCCTGCCCGGCACCTTCAAGGGCAAGCCGGTGACCGTTCAGGACGTGTTCGAGGCGGTCGGCAAGCATTCGGTCGGCGCGATGTCGGACGAGGACCTGTACAGCCTCGAACAGGTGGCGTGTCCGTCGGCCGGCGCGTGCGGTGCGCAATTCACCGCCAACACCATGGCGATGGTCTCGGAAGCGATCGGCCTTGCGCTGCCGTATTCGGCGGGCGCTCCGGCGCCCTATGAAATCCGCGACTCCTTCTGCATGACGGCCGGCGAGAAGGTCATGGAGCTGGTGCTGTCCGGCATCCGTCCGCGCGACATCGTCACCCGCAAGGCCCTGGAGAACGCCGCTGCCACCGTTGCCGCCTCCGGCGGCTCGACCAATGCGGCGCTGCATCTGCCGGCCATCGCCAACGAAGCCGGCATCGACTTCACCCTGTTCGACGTCGCCGAAGTCTTCAAAAGGACACCTTATATCGCCGATTTGAAACCGGGCGGCCGTTATGTCGCCAAGGATTTGTTTGAAGCAGGCGGCATACCGCTGGTGATGAAGGCATTGCTCGATGGCGGTTTCCTCCACGGCGATTGCATGACCGTCACTGGGCGTACCATTGCTGAGAACCTGAAGTCCGTGAAATGGAATCCGGATCAGGATGTCGTGCGCACGACGTCGAAGCCTTTGCTGGCGACCGGCGGCGTGGTCGGCCTGAAGGGTAACCTCGCTCCCGAAGGCGCGATCGTCAAAGTCGCCGGCATGCACAATCTCAAGTTCACCGGCCCGGCGCGCTGCTTCGACGGCGAGGAAGCCTGCTTCGAAGCCGTCAGGAACCGCAAGTACAAGGAAGGCGAGGTTCTCGTCATCCGGTACGAAGGACCGCGCGGCGGTCCGGGCATGCGCGAGATGCTGTCGACCACGGCCGCGCTTTACGGCCAGGGCATGGGCGACAAGGTCGCGCTGATCACCGACGGCCGGTTCTCCGGTGCGACCCGCGGCTTCTGCGTCGGCCACGTCGGGCCCGAGGCGGCGGTCGGCGGTCCGATCGCGCTGGTGCGGGACGGCGACATCATCGAACTCGATGCCGAGAACGGCACGCTGAACGTGAGGCTCTCCGACGAGGAACTCGCAAAGCGCAAGGCGGACTGGACCCCGCGCGATAACGGTCATGGCTCTGGCTATCTCTGGAAATACGCCCAGCAGGTTGGTTCCGCGGTCAGTGGGGCGATCACCCACCCGGGAGCCAAGGCAGAGAAAATCAGCTATGCGGACGAATAGCCTCGCGCAGCTTGGTTTTCTGACCTGCGCACTCTGGCTGGCGCCGGCGCTTGCCTTTGACGGCACCCGCACGCCGGCCAACACCAAACCGCCCGTGACCCCGATCGAGGCATTTCGGTCGGGGGCCGCCTCCCTGAAGGCGGGCGAGAACGACAAGGCCCTGTCCTCGCTGCAATATGCCGCCGACCAGGGCTATGCCCTCGCGCAATGGAAGCTCGGCCGCATGTATGCGGCCGGCGATGGGGTGCCGCGCAACCAGTTGCGCGCCTTCCAGTATTTCAGCCGGATCGCCAATACCCATGCGGAGGATTCGCCGCATCTGCCGCAGGCGCGCTTCGTCGCCAACGCCTTCCTGCAGCTCGGCCATTATTATCTCGAGGGCATCCCCAACACCGAAGTGAAGTCCGACCCCGCGCGCGCCCGCGAGATGTACACCTATGCGGCGTCGTATTTCGGTGACGCGGACGCGCAATATGCACTCGCCAGGCTGCTTCTCGATGGTTCCAGCGGCGTGAAGGATCCGCGCCAGGCGCTGCGCTGGCTCAATCTCGCGGCCACCAAGGGACAGGCCCGCGCCCAGGCGCTGCTCGGCCATCTGATCTTCAAGGGCGATGTCGTGCAGCGTCAGGCCGCCCGCGGGCTGATGTGGCTCACGTTGGCGCGCGAAGGCGCCGCCACCGAGAAGTGGGTGGTCGAAATGTACGACGCCGCCTTCAAGCAGGCGACCGACACCGAGCGCCAGATGGCGGCGCTTTATCTCGAGCGCCACATGAAGGAGCGCCGCGACTGACGCGCGGCGGCGGTGCCTGCGAAGCGGGCGTTCCTCACTTCGTCTCGACGGCGAGGTCGATCCAGACCGGTACGTGGTCCGAGGGCTTCTCCCAGTTGCGCACGTGCTTGTCGATACCAGCCGCGGCGAGCCGGTCGGCGGCGCGGGGCGAGAGCAGCAGGTGGTCGATCCGGATGCCGTTGTTCTTCTGCCAGGCGCCGGCCTGATAATCCCAGAACGTGTAGAGCCCCGGCGCATCGCTCGCCGCGCGGATGGCATCGGTCAGTCCGAGATGGGTGAGGGCGCGGAATTTCTCCCGGGTCGGAGGCCGGAACAGCGCATCCTCGGCCCAGGCTGCGGGGGCGTGAACATCCTCCGGAGCCGGGATGACGTTATAGTCGCCGGCCAGGATCAGGTCCTCTTCGAGCTTAAGCCGTTCAGACGCGTAGTCATAAAGCCGGTCCATCCAGTTCATTTTATATGGATATTTGTCACTGGCGACCGGGTTGCCATTGGGCAGATAGATCGACGCGACCCGCACCGCTCCGGCGGGATGCGAGACCACCGCCTCGATGAAGCGCGCATGATCGTCCGTCGGATCGCCGGGCAGACCAAGGGTCACGTCTTCGAGCGGGTAGCGGGAGAGGATCGCGACGCCGTTGAAGGTCTTCTGCCCATGCACGGCAAGATTGTACCCCAGGGATTCCAGCTCGCCGCGGGGAAAGGCATCGTCGGTGATCTTGGTTTCCTGCAGGCAGACCACGTCAGGCTGCCGCTCCTTCAGCCAGGCGCAAAGATTATCCATCCGCTGACGGATCGAATTGACGTTCCACGTGGCGATACGCATCGATTGCCGAAATTTAATGGAGGGGCCGGATTCCCGCCAAAGCTGGCGGTATGGTTTGGATCGTTGTGGTGTTTACCGCATATC
>JAEWHY010000554.1 GCA_023387555.1 Pseudomonadota bacterium | reverse complement strand
CACTGCCACGCTCCTTGGGGCCCGCCTTGGCGTTGAGCCAGCTTTCCGTGGTCACGAACAGGCCGGCGCAGCCAAAGCCGATGATCGCGCGCAGGACGATCCACCACGGCGGCTCGGCGGTCAGTGTCATGGCGCCGGTCGCCGCGATGACGATGCCGGCGAAGGCAGCGTAGACGCGGATATGCCCGAAGCGTTCGATGATGGACTTGCCGAAATAGGCTCCCACCGTGAATCCGGCGAAATAGCTCGAGAGCACGAGGCCGGACCGGATCGCGCTGAAATCGGCGAGGGCGACGCGCAGGGCGAAAAAGGTTCCGAAGAAGCCGACGGCGAGCTGGACGGCACTGGTCGCGACAATGAGCGTACCGATCTGCGTCTTCACAGATTTCGCCGGCATCGAATCTCCTGGAAGGGATTGTGGTTTCGAGCGGCGCTTGGGCCCCGATGCGCCATCGCTCCGACAATGCACAAAGCATTGTGGCGATCATGCGTGCGAAGCGGTGTCATTCGGCGGCGAAGCCGAACAACGCGATGTGCAATCGGGCTGAGAGGAGACGACGGGGCGTCAGACGTTACGCAGGCTCGCCGGTGATCACGAGGCAGGTGTTCTGGCCGCCGAAACCGAACGAATTGGAGATCACCCGGCGGACTTTGGCATCGCGCGCCACATTCGGGACCACGTCGAGCGGGATGAGCGGGTCCGGTACCTCGTAGTTGATCGTCGGCGGTATGCGCTGATTGATGATGGTCAGCGCCGACACCACAGCCTCGATCGCGCCGGCGGCGGTCAGCGTGTGGCCGATCATCGATTTGTTGGACGAGATCGGAATGTCCTTCAGGCGATCGCCGAACACGGTCGAGACGCCGAGATATTCCATCTTGTCGTTTTCCGGCGTCGAGGTGCCGTGCGCGTTGATGTAGTCCACGTCGGCCGGCGTGACGCCGGCATCCGCGAGCGCGTTGCGCATGCACGAAATCACCGGCTTGCCGTCCGGGCTCGAGCGCGTGCGGTGGAAATTGTCCGCCTTCTCGCCGCAGCCCTCGACGACCGCCAAAATCCTCGCGCCGCGCGCGACCGCGTGGTCATAGCTCTCCAGCACCACGGCGCCCGCACCCTCGGCGAGCACGAAGCCGTCGCGGTTCTTGGAGAACGGCCGCGAAGCGCCGGAGGGCGCAGCGTTATTGGTCGACAGCGCCGACAGGAGCGAGAAGCGCACCACGGATTCGGCGGTGATCGACCCGTCGGCACCGATCGCCAGCGCCGCGTCGCATTCGCCGCGCTGGATCGCCTCGACGCCAAGCTGGATGGCGGTCGCGCCCGACGCGCAGGCGGTGGTCAGCGAGATCGGCGAGCCCTTGGTGCCGAAATGCTCCGCGAGCCGTTCCGGCACCACGCCGTATTTGGACTCCTCGTAGAAGGGCCGGAATTGCGGCTTGGTGGCGACCCGTACAAGGTCGGCATATTCGATCTTTTCGTTGGCGCCCGACGCGTCGGCCAACGCATAGCGCTGCGACCATTCGATCTCGATCGGCGGGAAGGCGAGGAAGAAGGGCCCAGGAAAATTGCCCTTCGCGATGCCGGATTGTTCGATCGCCTCAGTGCCGGCGAGCCGGGCCAGCTTCTCGGACAATTCTGACGAGACCATCCCGTCCTCAAAGACGTGATCGACCGCGCCGGAGATCGTGGTGCGCAAACCCTCGGTCGAAAATCGGGTGATCGAACGGATCCCGGACTCGCCGGCGGTCAGCCGCTTCCAGTTGTCCTCTTTGCCCGAGCCGAGCGGAGAGACAATGCCCATACCGGTGATGACGACGACCGGGCGACCTTTGGTGTCGCGCAATCCCGTAGCTGCCATGGGACGCCCCCTTAAGACTTAATCGACGCGCTCGATCAGCGCCAAACCTTCTCCGCGCCAGTGCCCGACATTGGTCACGACCGCCTGGCGGATGCCGGAGGAGGGTGCTTCGCCGGTATCGCCGCTGCCGGATTGCGGGAACAGCGTTCCCTTGCGCACCGCCTGACAGCCAATGGCGATATTGGCGAGAAACTGCGCCTCCATCCCATTGCCGATATAGGTGGTGGTGGCCCGGACCGGGAGGCCGACTTCATCGAGCGCCTGGCGCTCCTCCGAAGTCGCGGGTTCGGCGCCGGAGGCGCCTGAAATCACCACCGCATGTTCGCGATCGACCATCGGCTCGATGGTCTTCCACTCGTCGAGCAGGGTCGCCGCGGTGTCGCCGGGCTGGCGCGGATTGCGGTTCGACTGGACACTGGTGAGCCGGGCCAGCGGCTTCGCGCCACGCTTCTCCGCATGGGCGCGGCTCTCGAGCACCACAAAGGCGCCCATGGCGGCCAGCGCCAGCGCACCGTCGGGTCCGCGGTCCCAGACCGGACGGAACGGCGACTCAAGCAGCGGAGTGCCGAGCCGGAACAGCAGCACAAGATCCCAGCGCGTGCCGTTATAGGCCCCGCCGACCAGGCTGATATCGCTCTGACCGGCAGCGATGCGCGCATGCGCCACGCGCAAGGCATCGGCACCGGAGGCTTCCTCGCCCATGAAGGTGCGCGAGGAGCCGACCACGCCGTGAACCAGCGAGATGTTGCCCGCCAGAAGGTTCGGCAATTGCGCGAGAAAAAGGGTGGGGCGCAGATCGCTCATCAGCCGTTCGTTGACGAAGGCGTCGCGCTTCTCGGCGTTGCGAATGTCGGTGAGGATCGCGGTATCGACGGCAACGTCGCGCTCGCCGCCGCCCGCTGCGACGATCATGTCGGTCTTGTCGAGAATCTCGGCGTTCTTGGCGATGCCGGCATCGGTCAGCGCCAGACCCGCGGCATAGACGCCGATGCGCTGCCAGGCTTCCATCTGGCGCTGGTCGCCCTTCTTCGGAATCTGGCTGTCGAAGCTGATCGGCTGCGTCGGGAAGGTGATGTAGGGCGCGAAAGTCGTGTCGTCATAGGACGGCGGGCCGCCGGCCATCAGCTTGTCCCAGTGCTGGTCGAGTCCCTCGCCAAGGGCGGAGACAAGACCGATACCGGTAATCCAGACGTCCTGGCGCGCGCTCACTACGTTCAACCCTCACCCTGGCCGGCAATTTTGCGGAATTTTTCCAGAGGAAAATCGAGCTGCTTCGCCCAGGTCACCATGGTGTTCTGAAATTCCGGGCTCGGGTAGGGGATGACGCGGAAGGTCAGGCGGGCGTCGGCGATCGCGGTGTCGCCGGACTTGATCTTGCCGTCGGCGATCGCGAATCCGGAGCCGTCATGCACGATCTTGCCTTCGGTCGACAACTGCATGCCCGGAAACACCGCGCCCCGAAGCTTGGCTTCCTTGACGCCGGCGAGCACCGGCAGTCCGGTGAAGCCGGTGATCGCACTGACCAGCCAGCCGCAGGTCTGCGCCATGTTCTCGATCAGCAGCACGCCCGGCATCAGCGGATAGCCGGGGAAATGCCCTTCGAACACCGGGCTTGCATCCGGGACCGTGCTTTCCGCCCGGATCCATCGCTCGTCGGCTTTTACCTCGACGAAGCGGTCAAGCATCTGGAAATATTCAAGCCGCATCGAAGCCGGTACCTGCTCGGAACGGCCTGTAGGCACGAACAGAAAATGTCATCCGTCGGCGTCTCAGGCGGTGGTCTTGGCCGCGATCAACTCGTCGATCCGGGCGCAGAGATTCTTCAGCACGAAATACTGGTCGGTGGTGGCCTGACCGTCGTTGATCTGCTGGGTCCACTGCTCAAGCGGCAGCTTGATCCCGAACGCCTTGTCGATCGCGAAGGCGATATCCAGAAAATCGAGGCTGTCGATCTTCAGATCATCGATGGCATGGCTGTCCGGTGTGATCGTGTCGCGGGGAATATCGCAGGTCTCGGCAATGATATCGGCGACTTTGTCGAAAGTGGTGGACATCGGTGCTCTCAGGATCGCGGGCAGGCGGCGGACGCCCAATGGAGGGACGGCTGAAGTCTGCCGCTTTTCGGGGTTTGGCAAGCCTATAGCGAAGGCGGGCCGCAAGTTCAACGGCAGCGCTTTTGGTCGGTTTCGGCTTGTGTCGCGCGCGCCAATTCCCTAACCAGCAGCCCCGCTCGTGTGGCGGTTCGGAACTAACGCTTGATGGTCAGCGCCGGTCCCGTCAAGCCGGTTTGCGGACCAAAGCACACCAGAATCAACAAGTTCCTGTGTCCTTCCGTCCGAATTTCGCAAATGAGGCAGCGATGCGAACTTGGGTTCCTGGGCTCTGGCCGGTATCGAACAAGCGATGAGCGACCCACAGGTCAAAAAGCGCTGTGTATTCTTTCTGGGGGGCTACGAGCCGATTCCTCCGGAGCGGCAACGCGAGCGGTATATTCGTGAACTCGCCCGCTCCGGGCGGGCCTGGGCGGCAACCACGGAAGTCGGCCCGCTGGAATTCGACCAGGCGCGCATGGTCGGCACCTGGCGGATCAGCGCCGGCGGGCCGAACTGGTCGAATCGCGCCGTCTATCATTCGCTGCTGTGGCACGACGTGGTGCTTTCGGACTTCGCACGGCCGACCTGGCGGCGCCTGCTCGGCGCGGTGGTGGCCTTCGGCGACTTCATCCTGACCGGGACGGCCTTCCGGTATTTCCGGGTGAACTGGCGCTACGGCCTGTTCTTCGCCTATCCGGTGATGCTCCTGCTCGGTTTCGCGGCGCTTTCGGTCTATGGCGCGTCGTTTCTGCCCGGGCTGGGCGTGCCGCTGCCGTTTATTGCGGTCCCGCTGGCCGCGGCCGCGATCTTTGCGCTGCTGATGATGTGGCCCGGCCGCTTCCTCCTGCTCGACTATATGATGGACGACTGGATCTTCGGGCACGAGCTGGTGCACCGCTCGCGGGAGGGTTTCGATGCGCGCCTCGAGGGTTTTGCACAGGCGCTGGCGGAGGTCCTGCGGCGCCATGAGTACGACGAGGTGGTGTTCGCGGCGCACAGCCTCGGCTGCGCTCTGAAAATGGCGGTGGTCGACCGGGCGCTGCAACTGGTGCCCGAATTCGGCAAGAACGGCGAGCGGCTGGCGCTGCTGTCGACCGGATCGTCGCTGCTGAAGATCGCTTTCCATCCGAAAGCGCGATGGCTGCGCGAGATGGTCGCACGCGTTTCCGCGCATCCGGGAATTTTCTGGATCGAATTCCAGACCATGGCCGACCCGATCTCTTTCTATAAGGTCGATCCGCTGGCGGCCCTGAAGCTGCCGGCCAGTCCGGGTTTCCTGATCCGCCGCGTCCACATCCGCGACATGCTGGAGGCTTCAACCTACCGCCGGTTCAAGGCTAACTTCTTCCGCCTGCATCGCCAGTTGGTGATGGGGAACGAGAAGAGGTATTTCTACGACTATTACATGATCTGCTGCGGTCCCTTGCCGCTCGAGATGCGCGTGCAGCAGCCGGAGCGGGTGGTGCCGAGCTTTGCCGCCGACGGCGCCCTGATTGATTCTCCCGCCCCGAATGCCGCGCCCGCGACGAAGGCGCCAGCTTCATGACTTCTGCCACGAGGATGCTCCGACCATGACTGCCGACATCGCGAAAATCATTCTGGTCGTGGGGGCCGTCTCCTGGTTCATCATCCGGCTCCCGCACCAGATCAAGTCGTGGAAGACCAAGACCCGGATCAACCGGCGCACCACGCTCGAAAAGCTGTTGCTGACCTGCTCGTTCACCGGCCTCGGAATCATCCCCTTCATCTACGTGATTTCAGGGATACCGCGGTTTGCCGATTATCCGTTCCAGCCGGTCCTGGCCTGGCTCGGCGCCGCGACGTTCGGGCTCTCGCTGTGGCTGTTCTTCCGGGTCCATAAGGATCTCGGTCGCAACTGGTCGGATTCGCTCGAGGTGCGGGATCAGCACAAGCTGGTCACCGGAGGACTGTACCGCCACGTCCGGCACCCGATGTACACCGCCTTTTTCCTGTGGGCGGTGGCGCAGGCGCTGCTGCTGCCGAACTGGTTTGCCGGACTGTCCGGCCTGGTCGGATTTGGGACGCTGTTCCTGTTCCGGGTCGGGCGGGAGGAGCAGATGATGCTCGACACCTTCGGTGAGGAGTATCGCGCCTACATGAAACGGACGGCGCGTCTGATCCCCGGCATCTACTGAAAACCGGCCGTGGCATAGCGGCAACACCGGGCGATGTTCACATTGAAAATTTCCTAGCAATGTGGCCTTCCGCGGGCAGGTTGTTGTAAATCTTCAATGTGTTGACGGGCGATTCAA
>JAEWHY010000509.1 GCA_023387555.1 Pseudomonadota bacterium | reverse complement strand
TATATGGAAGGCTCGAGCTTTCGGCCGAACGACTTGGCCTTGCGCAAAACCCTCGCTCGATCGAGCCGCGCCTGAACAACGACATTCCCCCCAAAATCTCGAGAACAACCGGCCGCGTTCGCGCGCGGCTCTCTACACGCATATATAAGGATTGGCTCCCATGCAGACGGGAACCGTGAAGTGGTTTAACGCAACCAAGGGCTTCGGCTTCATCCAGCCGGATGACGGCAGCAAGGACGTGTTCGTGCACATCAGCGCTGTTGAGCGCGCTGGCCTGCCGGGCCTGAACGAAGGTCAGAAGATCTCGTTCGAACTGCGTGCCGACCGCAAGACTGGCAAGTCTTCGGCCGACAACCTCCGCGCCGCCTGATCGCGGATCGCGCAGACCGCGCACAGCGCGGTTGCAGGCAGGCCTTCAGCCACGGATGAACTGGCGAAGGCTCTCCTGATGCGGTGAGGCGGGACGTCTCGTTGATCGCCGCTTGTGATGGCCGGGCTCGCCCGGCCATTTGCATTTGAAGGCCCGGCAAGCCTGGCCATTTGTATTTTTCCAATGCGCATCGCGTCGGCACCACGCATCATCGCTGCAGCGCGTCATCGCGCAACGCCGGCAAAGCGGCCGCGCGGTTCCCTCGCATCACGCACATTTTGGCAAATGTTAAGCGGCACCCGAAGCGGGGCGCGGCGTTAACTCCGCACGCTCATCTGCACCACTCACCCCGAATTGTCCGGAGACCAGTCGCCTGCGCGCAAGCAGGCCGGAGGAGATTGCATGACCGATATCCCGATCGACGACGCGATCCCATTGCCCACGCCGCCTTGCCCGGTGTGCGGTGGCGAAACCATCCTGACCGAGATGCACAAGGCAGTGGCCAAGGTCGCCGACGTGTTTCGCTGCAAGCGCTGCGACGTCAGGTATCCGGTCATGAGGAAGGGGGAGGGGTGAGGTGCGTGGTGAGCTGAGCGGTCGCTCCAATTCTGCGGAATAATAGATCAGTTGATCCAATCCCTCGTAACAATGGGCTAATCACGCCTATAATTCGTCAACCATCCCGGCTAGCGGATTCGCGTTGAAGCCCGATCGCGACAACACGCCGCTCCACTTGAACCCTTTCCTCACGAGTGCCGACCCATGCACGGGGGTGTGACCCCTGCGGGAGAAAGCCCGCCCTCATCCCACCAGCCCGAACAGGGCGAAGGTCAGGAGCGCGTGGTCGTCATGCACAAGCCGTTTTCCGTTCCGCTGATCGCGCAAAGGCAAGGCAGCGAGCAGGGAGCCGAAGCCTCCGTTGCAAGCGCCATCGCCTTCACCGGCGAACGCCCCGAATTCCGCCGCGTCGCGATGCGCGGTGCGCTGCTCGAACTGGTAACGCTCGGCTTCTATCGCTTCTGGCTGGCGACCGACATCCGGCGGCATCTGTGGTCGCACACGCAAGTGCATGGCGACACCGCCGAATATACCGGCACCGCCAAGGAGCTGTTCATCGGCTTCCTGGTCGCGATGGCGATCCTCGTGCCGGTCTATGTCGCGTATTTCTTCGCCGGTCTCGAAGCCGAGCGGGTGCAGGCCTTCGCCTCGATTCCGCTGATCGCATTCCTGTTCGTGTTCACGCAATTCGCGCTGTATCGCGCGCGCCGCTATCGCATGACCCGCACGGTGTGGCGCGGCGTGCGCTTCAGCATGGGCGGTTCGGGCTGGTCCTATGCCTGGCGTTCGGCGCTGTGGGGCTTATGGGCGGCGGTGACACTCGGGCTTGCGCTGCCCTGGCGCGCGGCGGCGCTGGAACGCTTCAAGATGCGCCACACCGCCTATGGCACGCTGCAGGGTTCGTTCGAAGCGACCGGCGGGCAGTTGTTCAGGAAAGGCTGGTGGCTGTGGCTCTTGATGTGGCCGGCGGCGATCTTCGTGTTCCCGGTGCCGTTCCTGTGGGCGATGTACAAGGCGATCGAATGGCGCTGGTGGGTGAACGGTTTGCGCTTCGGCGCGGTGCGCTTCGAAAGCGATCTCGATATCGCCGACCTGATGGGCTTGTACTGGAAGGTGATCGGCTGGTCGTGCCTCGCCGTGCTGGCGATATCGCTGTGGTTCGGCGCGGTGTTCGGAGTAGGTCGTGTGACGATCGGTGCCGGTCTCGAAGGCGCGGCCAAGGTTGCGGCAGTGATGGCCAACCCGTTCGTCCTGATCGGCATCGGCATCGGCTATCTGATCACCGCGCTGGCCTTCAACGTGATCTTCCGGATCTATCTGGTGCGCGACCTGTGGGCGAAGATCGCCGAGACCAGCGTGGTGCACAACATCGCCGCGGCCGACAACATCGCGGTGCTGGGCGATCCCGCGAGCGCGATCGGCGAAGGATTTGCGGATAGCCTCGATATCGGCGGGTTCTGACGGTCATTCCGGGGCGTACGCGAAGCGTACGAACCCGGAATCCATACGCCCGGTCGTGGTTATAGATTCCGGGCTCGCGACCTTGCGGTCGCGCCCCGGAATGACGAGGTGGGATAGACGATGACCGAGATGCAGGATGTGCAGGATGTGAGTGCCACGTTCTACGACGGCACCTCGAACCGCAGGCGCCAGGTCACGCTGCGCTTTGCGGAGGCGCTCGAAATCGTGGAAGACGGCGCGGTCATTGCCACCTGGCCGTATGACGATGTGCGGCGAGCCGATGGAGGGAAGGCGCTGCGGCTGCTCTGCGTCAGCGCGCTGCCGCTGGCCCGCCTGGAGATCGCCGATCCCGAGGCGGCCGCGCGGACCGCCGCGCGCTTTCCGCAACTCGATGCCGGGCGCAGCGGCGCGCAGACCGGGCGTATCGTCGGCTGGTCGCTCGCCGCCGCGGTCTCGATCGTACTGGTCACCATCTACGGCATTCCTATGCTGGCCGACCGGCTCGCGCCGCTGGTGCCGTTTGCCGTCGAGAAGCGGATCGGCGAGGCCGTCGACCGCAATGCGCGCGCCATCTTCGGCGGCCGGACCTGCAACCGGCCGGAGGGGCAGGCGGCCTTCAACAAGATGATGGCGAGGCTGAAAGAGGCCGGCGGCTTCGATGCGCCGATGGAGGCGCATGTGCTGTCGTCGAATGTGGTCAATGCCTATGCGCTGCCGGGCGGCAAGGTCTATCTGCTCGATGGACTGCTGCAGCGCGCGAAGAACGTGGACGAGGTTGCGGGCGTGATGGCGCATGAACTCGGCCACGCCCAGAACCGCGACGGCTTGCGCAAGATCATCCAGACCGGCGGCTCGTCATTCCTGATCGGCCTGTTGTTCGGCGACGTGACCGGCGGTTCGGCGGTGTTGTTCGCGGCCCGCTCGATCGTGGATGCATCCTATTCGCGTGAGGCAGAGACCAGGGCCGATGCCTTTACCGTCAAGGCGATGAACGGGCTCGGCCGTTCGCCGCAACCGATGGGCGAGTTCCTGGTGCGGATCACCGGCGGCGGGCGAATCGCCACGGTGATCGACAGCCATCCGCTCAGTGCCGACCGGCTCGACCGGATGAAGAAGGAGGACCGCGGTGCAACCGGCGCCCCGATCCTGACCGAGGCGGAATGGCAGGCGCTGAAGGATATCTGCAAGGACGCCAAGGCTGCGGCCGGCGGTGGCGCAGCGCCGAGCGCTTCAGGATCGCCTCCGGATCGCGCGCGCCCCTGATCGCGATGTGCGCGGTTTCGTCACCGGGCGATTTTGGTCGGGGCGGCACTATCTGCCGCGCGGTCATCCGATACCGTAACGTCCGCATCAGGTCCGCCATCGGCAACTGCGGTTCGACAGGCGCCCAGCAGCGGCCGATGAACCTGATCTCCCCAGCATCAGCGGGCCCACAAACCTCGTCCGCCGGCCTGCAGCTTTGCTTGCACCCGCGCCGGAACACGGCTATCTGATGGCGCAACGCTCCCTTCGTCTAGCGGTTAGGACGCGGCCCTCTCAAGGCTGAAACAGGGGT
>JAEWHY010000267.1 GCA_023387555.1 Pseudomonadota bacterium | reverse complement strand
ATCCTAGCTACAGTCTGAATCATGGGAGCGATCATAGGCAGGCCCGGGTCACAGCGCGACCCCACCGGATTGCCGATTTGCCGCACCTCATTCGGAAACGCCGATCAAGCCTGCCAGCCGCTCAGGGTCCTCACGCAGCGGCTTCGAAGCGCCGTCATAGACGATACGGCCCTTGTCCATCACCACAACGCGCGGGGAAAAGGCCAGCGCCACGCGGCTGTTCTGCTCCACCAATATAATGGTCAACGCGCCCTCGTCCCGCAGCTTGCCCAGCACCTCGGCCAGGGTCTCCACCAGGACAGGCGCCAGCCCCTCGGTCGGCTCGTCCATCAAGAGCACCGACGGATTGGTCATCAGCGCACGCGCGATCGAGAGCATCTGCTGCTCGCCGCCGGAAAG
This sequence comes from Pseudomonadota bacterium, assembly GCA_023387555.1. Classification (GTDB taxonomy): domain Bacteria; phylum Pseudomonadota; class Alphaproteobacteria; order Rhizobiales; family Xanthobacteraceae; genus Pseudorhodoplanes. Next base: position 5,300 of record JAEWHY010000267.1, on the reverse strand, counting down.
CTGATTGCCCATATTGGTGAGCCGCTCGCGCAGCCGCGGAAACAGGTCGAAGATCCGCGCCTCGGTCCAGTAGCCCGGACGCGCGGCGACCTCGAGATTTTCCCGCACCGAGAGCGAAGGGAAAATCTCGCGCTCCTGCGGGACGAGGCCAAGGCCGTGCAGCGCGTGCTGATAGATGGGCAGTCGCGTGACCGGCTTGCCATCGAGCATGACATCGCCGCTCTTCACCTGGGTATGGCCCATGGCGGTCACGAGCAGTGTGGTCTTGCCGACACCATTGCGCCCGATGATGCTCACGCTCTCGCCCGGTGCAACGTCGAGATTGATGTCTTCGAGCACCACAGTGTCGCCGTAACCGGCGGACAGATTTCTCCAGGCGAGCGCGCTAGCCATGACCCGATCCATGCGTCGACTGGCCGAGATACACGGCGCGTACATCGGCATTGGTGCCGATTTCCCTCGGCGTTCCTTCGGCGAAAATCCGGCCGCCGACCAGAACGGTGATGCGTTCGGCAAACCGAAACACCAGATCCATGTCGTGCTCGATGATCAGCACGGCAATATCTTCCGGCAGGCTCGCCACCGCATCCAGGATGATGTGACTTTCCGCGTTCGGCACGCCGGCCGCCGGCTCGTCCAGCAGAAGGACCTTCGGCGCGAGCCCGAGCGCGATAGCGATCTCGACGAGGCGCTGGCGGCCATAGGGCAGTTCGCTGATCTTGCGGCCAGCGTCGTCCTGCAGCTTCAGCATTTCTAGCAGCGCCATCGCGGCGTCAATCACATCCTTGCGCTGGCCGGCGGGCCGAAACATCGTCGGTGCGACGCCAAGATGCTCGGCGACCGGGATATAGACATTTTCCAGGACCGACAGGCCCCGAAACAGCCGGTTGATCTGGAATGTCCGCGCGATGCCGCGCTTGACGCGTTCGGCCTGCGCGACCTGCGTGACGTCTTCGCCATTCAGAAATACCTGCCCGGTCGTCGGGGTGAGAACGCCGGTCAGAAGATTGATGAAGGTGGTCTTGCCGGCACCGTTTGGCCCAATCAGCGCATGCCGCGCGCCGGAATCGAGCCGAAAATTGATGTCACTCGCCGCGGCCAGTGCGCCGAAAGTCTTGCCGACATTGCGAGCTTCGAGGAGGGCTTGCGTCATGACGTGGCGCGCTTGCCGCGCATGCGGCTGATGAGGGATTCGGCGAAGCCGATGATCCCGTTGCGCGCCCCGAGCGCGATGATGACCAGCATCAGCCCAAGGCCAAGCTGCCATGCGGTCGGATAGAGCTTGGCGAGAAAATGCGACAACGCCATATACGCCACCGCGCCGACGAAGGCGCCATACAGGCGGCCGTAGCCGCCCAGTACCAACACGATCAGCACGGTGGCAGCGCGGTCGAGCGAGAGCGTGGACATATTCACATAGGCGTTGGACTGCGCCCAGATCGCGCCGGCGATCCCGGCAATCGCCGCGGAAATCGCGTAACTGATCACCAGGCGCTGACGCACCGGCGCGCCGACCGCATGCATCCGCAAGGTGTTTTCGCGGATGCCGGTCAGGCTTTCGCCAAACGGCGAATAGACAATGGTGCGGATGATCAGGAAGCAAACGAAAAGGACGCAGAGGATATAGATATATTGCGTTGCCGGGATCAGCGGGTTGAACGCGAAGATCCCGAAGATCGGATCGATCGGCACGGAATCGAGACCGTCATAACCGCCGGTCCACACCTGGCCGAGATTGGCGGCCTCCTCCAGAAGCAGCATCATGCATAACGTCAGCATGAGCAGCGTCAGCCCTGTGGTGCGCAGGAGGATCAGGCCCGATACCAGGCCGAAGACTGCCGCGACGATCGCCGCAATTACGAGTCCGCTGATCGGCTCGGTCCACAAGCCGTGATGCGCGAGCATCCCGACGGTATAGGCGCCGATCCCGAAGAAAGCGGCATGGCCGAGCGTCACGATGCCGGCGTAGCCGAGCACCAGGTCGAGCGACAGCGCAAACAAAATCATCACCAGGATTTCGTTGCCGATCCCGAGATGGCGCGGAAACAGATAGAAGAATGCAAGCGTGCAGATCCAAGGCAGCGGCTCCCACCATCGGAGACGATGGCGGTGCATGAAGTCCTGGACGGCCTGCGCCGCCGGTCCCTGTGGCAACGTCATGATCCGCTCCGCCCGAACAGGCCCTGCGGCCGGATCAACAGGATCAGGATGGTCAGCGCATAGATGAACACCGTACCGCCCTGCGGCAGATATTTCTTCAGGAGGAAATCGATGATGCCGATCAGGAGCGCGGCATAAAACACCCCGGTGATCCGGCCGAGCCCGCCGACCGCCACCACAATGAGAAAATAGACGAGATATTTCAGAGTATATTGCGGGTCGAGGCCAAGGAACTCGGCACCCAGCCCCCCGCCGATCGCCGCCATTCCACTGCCGAATGCGAAGGTGAAGGTGAACAGGCGGTCGATGTTGATCCCGAGCGATTCCACCATCTTGCGATTGTCGACGGCGGCGCGGATCTGCGCTCCGATGCGGGTGCGCTCAAAACCGATCCAGAGGCCGAAGGCGATCAATCCGCCGACCACGATCAGGAAAATGCTGTAAGTCCGGTACGACGTGATGCCGAGATCGATCTGGCCGCGCAGCCAGTCCGGCAGGATCAGCGGCTGGGTTTCGGGGCCGATGACGATGATCACCGTGGCGATCATGATGAAGGCGAGGCCGATCGAGAACAGCACCTGATCGAGTTCGGCGGCTCGGTAGAGTTTGGAATAAAACAGGCGTTCGAGCACGACGCTGAGTGCCGCCGTAAGCACAAATCCCAATGCGATGGCCGGGATAAAGGGCACCCCCAGCCGGTTCATCGACAGCACGATGACATAGCCGCCGATCATGGCGAAGCCGCCATGCGCGAGATTGACGAAGCCCATCAGCCCCATCGTCACCGAAAGGCCGACGGAAACAATGAACAGGACCATGCCCGCGGCAAGCCCGCCGAGCAGAATGCCTACGACATCCTCTCCGAAAATCACCGGATTGCCTGCCCGTCTCCCGAACAAAACCGCCGCCCGGCACGCCGGACGGCGGCTCCCCTTACCGACTATCGGTCCACGATTACTTCCCGCAGGGTCCGACCTTGTTTGCCTTGCACGCGTCCTTCACGGCTTCGATCTTGCCGATATTTTTCTGCACGACCCGGCCGTTCTGGAACGAGGCCTGCGACAGGTATTCGTTCATGATGATGTCGCGGGTCTCTGGATCGATCTGGATCGGCCCGCGCGGGCTCGCAAACTTCCAGCCCTTCAACGCCGCAACGGCCTTGTCACCGTCGAGCTTGCCGTTGGTCGCCTTGATCGCGGCAAAGATCGCCGCCATGCCGTCATAGCCGCCAACCGACATGAAGTCCGGCGTCGAATCCGGGCCATACGCCTTCTTCCAGTCCTCGACGAACTTCTTGTTCTGCGGATTGTCGAGATCGGCGTTGTAGTGGTGCATGGTGATCAGCCCGTCGGCGTTCTGGCCCATCGGCTGCAGCTTGGTGTCCTGGGTGATGTCGCCCGGCCCGATCAGCTTGATCCCCGCGTCCTTCATGCCGAGCGCGTTATAGGTCCGCACCACCGCAGAGGAATGGTCGCCGCCCGGAACGAATACGAAGAACACGTCCGGCTTCTTGTCCTTGGCGCGCTGGAAAAACGGCGTGAAGTCCGGAACGGCATTGGCGCCGCCCATCGGAATCTCGTCGATCACCTTGCCGCCATTCTTCTCGAACGCCATCTTGAAAGCCGCAAGGCTGTCCTTTCCGGGCGGGAAATCGGTGTATCCGATCACCGCGGTCTTGGCGTTCAGTTGCTTCGCGGCCGCCTCACCGAGTGCGTGACCCGCGTGCCACATGCTGAAGGATGTGCGCACATAATAAGGGGACATGTTGGTGATATGCGCCGTACCGGCATTCATCAGCACCGCGAGCTTCTTGCCGGCCGTGACCAGCGGTGCTGTCGCGATCGCATTCGGCGAATAGACCCAGCCTGCCAACGCGTCGACATTGTCCTGGGTCAATAATTCTTGGACCACGATCTTGGCGGTGGCGCCGCTGGCGTCCTTGTAATCGCGCTTGATCAGCTTGACGGTGAAGGGCTTGATCTCGTCGGCATGGGTCTTCAGATAGAGCTCGACCCCGCGGTCGATCGGCTGCGCGAGTTCAGCGCCGACGCCGGTGTATGGCAGGATCAGACCGACCTTGATCTCCTGCGCCGCGGCAATGCCGCCTGCAGCGACGAACACCGCGGCCGAAATCAGCAATTTCTTCAGCATGAACGCCTCCCTTCGCATCCGCGCTTTTCGCGCTGGTTTGCGTGCGAACTATAGGGCAAGCGCCCACCGACGCAAGCCGCACACACGAAGGAACACAGGGCGCGGATTCTTCGCGCCCTATGAAAATATTGTGCTTTGAGTGAGCAGCGGATGAACGGCGCCAATTGCCCTGCTCATCTGCTGCTACGCCTGGGCCGGGGGGGCTCGTATTGTTACATCTGCACCCAACCGTCCGGCGGCGTCTTGCCGGGATGAACTGTCCCGCATTGCGGGCAGGTCCGCGCCTTCTCGTCGGAATAGAACGCCTCATAGAGCGGTGGCAGATCCTTGACGATGTCCTTGACCTGCACCTCCACGCGGTGAACCAGCGAACCGCAATTGAAGCAGAACCACTCGAAACCATCTCGCATATCGTCGGTGCGTGTGCCCTCAACCACAAGACCGACCGAGCCTTCCATCGGGCGCTGCGGAGAGTGGCGCACATGCGGCGGGAGAAGGAAAACGTCTCCCTCCTTGATCTTCACATCGTAGATCTTGCCGCCCTCGGCGATCTTCAAGATCATGTCGCCCCGAAGCTGGTAGAAAAACTCCTCGACGGGGTCGTCGTGGAAGTCGACCCGCTTGTTGGGTCCCCCGACGATCATGACGACCATCCCGGTTTTCTCGTCGAACAATTGCTTGTTCGAAACCGGAGGCTTCAGGCTTCCCTTGTTGCGCTCGATCCACTCCTGGAAGTTGAACGCCTTCAGGCGCGGATGAATGGTCATATTCTGTCTCCTTAGCTTATCGGCGCGTGCCGCCATCGACCGTCAGATATCGTCTTCATGCTGCCTTTGACGTGGCAAGGTTTTCGAGCGCCGCGCGCGCGTCCCATGGCGTCCACCACGGCGTCAGTCCGAGATCGCGCGCGATAATGCCCGCAGCGATATAACTCGGGCCGCCCGAAATCGCCCCGCCCGGATGCGCGCCGGAACCCGCGTAATAGAAGT
>JAEWHY010000251.1 GCA_023387555.1 Pseudomonadota bacterium | reverse complement strand
ATCGTCGTGGTGGAAGGAGCCTCCCACAACATCGAACACGGCATGAACGGCCACGACGCCGCGATCAAGGCGATGGACCAGCTGTTCGGCCCGATCATCGGCATCACGCTGGTGCTGATGTCGGTATTCATTCCGGCCGCCTTCCTGCCCGGCCTGACCGGACAGATGTATGCGCAATTCGCGCTGGTGATCGCGGCCACGGCCTTGCTCAGCGCGATCAACGCCGCGACGCTGAAGCCGACGCAATGCGCGCTCTGGCTGCGGCCCGCGGTGCCACCGGAAAAGCGCAACTTTGTCTTCCGTGCGTTCAACCGCGCCTATGGCGTCTGCGAGCGCGGCTATCTGCGCCTGATCGGCGCGCTGGTGCGGCATTCGGCGGTCGCGACCGTGATCGCCCTCATGGTCATCGGTGCCGCGGGTTACGGGCTGTCGCGGATTCCGACCGGGTTCCTGCCGATCGAGGATCAGGGCTATCTGCTCGCCACCGTGCAATTGCCGGATGGCGCCTCGCTCGAACGCACCAACGAGGTGCTGCAGCGCGTGTCCGAAATCGCGGGCAAGACCGCCGGCGTCGAATCGGCGCTGTCGATCGCGGGCGTCTCGGCCCTCGACAACAACGCGACGCTCGCCAATGCCGGCGTCGTCTATATCGTGCTGAAGGATTGGGACGAGCGCGGCAAGGATGAGCAATTGCTGCCGCTGTTCACCAAGCTCTCGGCCGAGTTCGACAAGATCCTGGACGCGAAGGTCGCGGTGCTGCCGCCGCCGCCGATCCAGGGCATCGGCAATGCCGGCGGCTTCACCATGATGGTGCAGCTGCGCGACGGCTCGTTCGACTTCACCAAGCTGCAGGCGATCACCAACCAGATCGTCAGCAACGCGCAGTCACAGAGCGGCCTGCAGCGGGTGCAGACTTCGTTCCGCGCCGATGTGCCGCAGCTTCACGTCGAGGTCGACCGGGTGAAGGCGCAGACGCTGTTCGTGCCCGTCGATCAGGTGTTCCAGACCATCGCCAGCTATCTCGGCTCGAGCTATGTGGCGCAGTTCAACAAGTTCGGCCGCACCTTCCAGGTCTATGTGCAGGCGGATTCGCAATTCCGCGTGCAGCCGAGCGACATCAATCAGCTCTCCGTGCGCAACACCAAGGGCGACATGGTGCCGATCGGCACGCTGGTGAAGATCACGCCTTCGGTCGGGCCATCGCTGATCACGCTCTACAATCTCTATCCGGCATCGACCGTGATCGGCCTGCCGGCGTCCGGCTTCTCGTCGGGAGAGGCGATCTCGCTGATGGAGCAGATCGCGGACCGCACTTTGCCGCACGGCGCCTCATATGAATGGACGGCGATGTCGTACCAGGAAAAGGCGGTCGGCAATCAGATGTACATCGTGTTCGCGCTGGCGATGCTGCTCGTCTACCTCGTCCTCGCCGGGCAGTATGAAAGCTGGTACGCGCCGATCTCTGTCATCCTGTCGGTTCCGCTCGCGCTGGTCGGGCCGGTGCTGGCGCTGAATGGACTGAACGTCGACAACAATCTCTACACACAGATCGGTCTTGTGCTGCTGATCGCACTCGCCGCCAAGAACGCGATCCTGATCGTGGAGGTGGCGCGCGAATGGCGCGTGCGCGACCGCAAGCCGATCACGGAAGCCGCGATCGGCGCGGCGCAGGCCCGCTTCCGCGCGATCCTGATGACCTCCTTCGCCTTCATCATCGCGATGGTGCCGCTGGTGCTGGCGACCGGCGCGGGCGCCAGCGCCCGCAAGTCGATCGGTCTCACCGTGTTCACCGGCATGATCGCGTCGACCTGCTTTGCGGTGCTGTTCGTCCCGTCGATGTTCGTGGTCATTCAGCGCTTCGAGGAATGGCTGGCCGCCCGCAAGAAGCCCAAGGCGGAGGCCAAGCCTGCGGCATGATCGCGCGCGTGACAGGCAGGTGAACAGAATCAGTCATAATTTCGACGCGCCGGTGTCTATGCTGGGGTGTCGAGATTTCCCGCTCCCGTCGAGTTGATACATGCGTCTGAAGCCGCATTGGCCCTTCATCGTGTTCTCGCTCCTGCTGGCAGGCAGCTTGCCTGCGGCGGCACAGATGTCGGCATCCGATCTCGTGCTGCGGCTGGAGGCGCTGGAGAACCAGGTGCGCCAGCTCACGGGGCAGGTCGAGCAGCTGCAGTTCCGCAACCAGCAGCTTGAGCAGCAATTGCGCGGCGGCGGTGTCGATCCCGCACGCGCGGCGCAGCCGCAGCGTGTGCCGCAGCAGCAGGCGCAGCCGCCGATGCAGCAACAGCCGATGCCGATGCCGGGGCGCCGCTCCGATGTCGATCTGCCGGATCAGGGCGCCGATCCGCGTTATCCGGATGCGCGCTATGGCGCCGATCCGCGCATGGCTTCGCCGGATGCCCGTTACGCTCACAGCAATAATCCGAACGTCGTGACGGCGCCCAATGCAGGCGGACGGCGCGGCGATGCGTTCGATCCGAACGCCAACCCGGCGGCGCCCGGCGTGCCGCGTCCGCTCGGCGCGTTGCCGGCCGGACAGCCCTCGGCGCCCATGATCGACAACGACGATGGCGGCCCCGGTGCGCCGATGGATTTGTCCGCGGACGCGTCGCGCCGCGGCATTGCGTTGCCGCCGCCGCCGGATCGGCCGATGAGCGGCACCGGGCTTGCCGCCGTGCAGCCGCCCGGCAATTCCGCGCGCGACTATTACGATCTGGGTGTGGGCCAGATCCGGCAACGCGATTTTGCCGGAGCCGAACAGACCTTCCGCGATTTCCTGCAGCGCTTCCCGTCCGATCGTCTGGCGCCGGATGCGAACTACTTTCTCGGCGAGAGCCTGTTCAACCGCCGGCAATATCAGGATGCCGCCGAAGCCTATCTGGTCGTGACCACGAAATACGAAACCGCCGCGCGCGCGCCCGACGCGCTGCTGCGGCTTGGCCAGTCGCTCGCTGCGATCCGGCAGAAGGAAATGGCCTGTGCCTCCTTCGCCGAAGTCGGACGCAAATATCCGCGCTCGTCGGTTGCCGTGAAACAGGCGGTCGAGCGGGAACAGAAGCGTGCCGGTTGCTGACGCGCAGCCGCTGACACCTGCCGAAGCGCGCAAGCTGTTCGCGCCGCTGGCCAATGAGCCAGCCATTGTGATTGCCGTGTCCGGCGGCCCCGATTCCACCGCGCTGCTGTGGCTCGCATCGCAATGGCGATCGTCGCGCAAGACGGGTCCGCAACTGCTCGCCGTGACCGTCGACCACGGCTTGCGCGCGGAATCTGGGCGCGAGGCCAGCGCCGTGAAGCGCTTCGCGCAAGGTCTTGGCGTGCCGCATCGCACCGCGCGCTGGACCGGTATGAAACCAAAGACCGGCATTCAGGAAGCCGCCCGTCATGCGCGTTACCGGTTGATCGGGGCGCTGGCGAAGAAGGCGCTCGCGCATGTGGTGCTGACCGCGCATACCAGTGACGATCAGGCCGAGACTGTGCTGTTCCGGCTGATGCGCGGCAGCGGTCCCTCGGGTCTGCAGGCGATGATGGAACGCGCGCCCTATCCGGGCGAGCCGGGGCTGTCGCTGGTGCGGCCGCTCCTGACCGTGCCCAAGGCGCGGCTCGTTGCGACCTTGCGCAAGGCCGGTCTGGCGTTTGCCGATGACCCCAGCAATCGCGATCCCCGTTTTGCTCGTCCGCGCCTGCGCGAACTCATGCCGGCGCTCGCTGCCGAGGGACTGACGGCCGAACGCCTGACGACACTCGCGCGCCGCGTGCAACGCGCCGAGGATGCGCTCCGCCACGCCGTTTCCGCCGCGGCGGGCGCGGTGCTGTCGCCCTCGAATGGAACACCGCGCGGGCGCGGCCGGGTCGTGTTCGATTGCGAGCGCTTCCTCGCCCTGCCAGCCGAAATCGCCCTGCGGCTGCTCGGTCAGGCGGTGGCAGAGGCCGGCAGCGAGGGTCCGGTCGAACTCGGCAAGCTCGAAGCCCTGTTCGACGCCCTTATTGAGGCGCCCGCCGGGTCCGCATTTCGTCGCACACTGGCCGGTGCGATGGTGACGGGGCGGGGTGGGGAACTCGTGATCGAGCCGGCGCCGCCGCGCCGCCCCCCGGCCAAAGCCCGTCCTGTGCGCCGTATTCCGGCCTTAACCACGCGGGAAACTGGCCCCTGCCAGAGCAGCGGAACGCGCTAGGATGCTGATCCTCAGGATGGATCGATTCGTTGCGGACCGGCGGTTCGCGGAGCCGGTTCGCCGGTTCCTTCCCTTGGCAGGTGGAAGCGGCAGACATACATTGGCGCGGCGGGAGATGCGCTCGAGAGCCATATCCCGTCTTCTCCGGAAGCGAGCCGGCCTCGATGCAAGGCTGTTCGGGCCGGAGCGCTTCAACAAGGACACGTGATGAACGCAAATCTTCGGAATTTCGCTCTGTGGGTGATCATCGTCCTGTTGGTGCTCGCGCTATTCACGCTGTTCCAGTCTCCCAGCCAGCGGCAGGCGTCGCAGGACATCTCCTTCTCGCAGTTGCTCACCGAAGTTGACGCCGGCCGTGTGCGCGACGTGGTGATCCAGGGCCAGGAGATCCACGGCACCTTCACCGACCTGAAGCCGTTCAGCACATACGCGCCCAACGATCCGACGCTGGTCCAGCGCCTCTATGGCAAGGGCGTCACCATCACCGCGCGCTCCCCGCAGGAACAGGTGCCGTGGTTCGTGCAGCTCCTGGTCTCCTGGCTGCCGTTTATCGCATTGTTCGGCGTGTGGATTTTCCTGTCGCGCCAGATGCAGGGCGGCGCCGGCAAGGCGATGGGCTTTGGCAAGTCGCGGGCCAAGCTGCTCACAGAGGCGCATGGCCGCGTGACCTTCGAAGACGTCGCGGGCGTCGACGAAGCCAAGCAGGATCTGCAGGAGATCGTCGAATTTCTGCGCGACCCTTCGAAATTCCAGCGCCTCGGCGGACGCATTCCGCGCGGCGTGCTGCTGGTCGGCCCTCCCGGCACCGGCAAGACGTTGATCGCGCGTGCCGTCGCGGGTGAAGCCAATGTGCCGTTCTTCACGATCTCCGGTTCGGACTTCGTCGAAATGTTCGTCGGCGTCGGTGCGTCGCGCGTGCGCGACATGTTCGAACAGGCCAAGAAAAACGCGCCGTGCATCATCTTCATCGACGAAATCGACGCGGTCGGCCGTCATCGCGGCGCCGGCCTCGGCGGTGGCAATGACGAGCGCGAGCAGACGCTGAACCAGTTGCTGGTCGAGATGGACGGCTTCGAGGCGAACGAGGGCATCATCCTGATCGCCGCGACCAACCGCCCCGACGTGCTCGATCCCGCGCTGCTGCGTCCGGGCCGCTTCGACCGTCAGGTGATCGTGCCGAACCCGGATGTGGTCGGCCGTGAGCAAATCCTCAAAGTCCATGTCCGCAAGGTGCCGCTGGCGCCGGATGTGAACCTGAAGACCATCGCGCGCGGCACGCCCGGCTTCTCCGGCGCCGACCTGATGAACCTCGTCAACGAGGCAGCGCTGATGGCCGCGCGGCGCAACAAGCGCATGGTCACGCAGCACGAATTCGAAGACGCGAAGGACAAGGTGATGATGGGCGCCGAGCGCAAGTCGCTCGTGATGACCGAGGAGGAAAAGCTCCTCACCGCCTATCACGAGGGCGGCCACGCCATCGTCGCGCTCAACGTCAAGGCCACCGATCCGGTCCACAAGGCCACGATCATCCCGCGCGGCCGTGCGCTCGGCATGGTCATGCAGCTTCCGGAGCGCGACAAGCTGTCGATGAGCTTCGAGCAGATGACCTCGCGCCTTGCCATCATGATGGGCGGCCGTATCGCCGAGGAAATGATCTTCGGTCACGACAAGGTCACCTCCGGTGCGCAGAGCGACATCGAGCAGGCCACGCGCCTGGCCCGCATGATGGTCACGCGCTGGGGCTTCTCGCCCGAACTCGGCACCGTCGCCTATGGCGAGAACCAGGAAGAGGTGTTCCTCGGCCATTCGGTGTCGCGCCAGCAGAACATCTCCGAAGAGACCGCCAAGAAGATCGACGTCGAAGTCCGGCGTCTGGTCGAGGAAGGGCTCAGCGAGGCGCGTCAGATCCTGACGACCAGGCGCGCCGATCTCGAAACCCTGGCCAAGGGCCTGCTCGAATACGAGACGCTGTCCGGCGACGAGATCAAGGACCTGCTCGACGGCAAGCCGCCGGTGCGCGAGGGCTTCAGCGAGCCGTCGCAGCCGCGTGCGTCCGCCGTGCCGCCGGCCGGCAAGACCCGTCCGCGGCCTGAGTCCCCGGCCGGAGACGTCGCGCCGCAGCCGCAGGCCTAAAGCGCGGGCCTCACCCAGAATGCCAAAACGCCCGCCATCCGGCGGGCGTTTTTTGTTGCGCGGCGCGCCGCAAATGGCGGTCGTCGCCGTGCCATCGGAGGACCTGATTTAGGTCAATACGGGCGCCGCAATCGCGGCGTAGCCTTGTTTTATGAGCATCCCGGCTGCCCTTGAGCGTCGGCGCAATTATGCCGGTCCGGCGCTGTTCTCCTATGGCTTCCGTCCGTTCTTCTTCGGCGGCGCCGTGTGGGCGGCCTTGGCCATCCTGATCTGGATTCCGTTGCATGCCGGGACCTGGCCGTGGCCGTCCGCGATCGCCCCGCTCGACTGGCACATCCACGAAATGCTGTACGGCTACGTTCCGGCAATCGTCGCCGGCTTCCTGCTCACCGCCATCCCGAACTGGACCGGCCGGTTGCCGGTCTGCGGCGCGCCGCTCGCGGCGATGTTCGCGCTGTGGGTCGCCGGACGCATCGCCATGCTGTCGACCGATGCGATCGGGCTTCCCGCGGCAGCACTGGTCGATTCCGCGTTTCTGTTCGTCTTGGCCGCCGTTGCGGCGCGCGAAGTGATCGCCGGCAAGAACTGGCGCAACCTGCGCGTCCTCGTGATCGTGACCGTGCTGGCGCTGGGCAACGTCGTGTTCCATGTGGAGACGATCCGCTCCGGCAGCGCCGATGTCGGGACAAGGCTCGGCATCGCAGCGATCATCATGCTCATCAGCCTGGTCGGCGGCCGTATCGTTCCAAGCTTCACCAACAATTGGCTGGTGCGGGAAAATCCCGGTCGCCTGCCGGTGCCATTCGGCCGCTATGACATGGCGACGCTCGCGGTGTCGGCGATCGCGCTTTTGTGCTGGGTCGCGGCGCCATCCGCGCATTGGAGCGGAGCGCTGTTGATCCTTGCGGGTGTCATGCACATCGTCCGGCTGGCGCGCTGGGCCGGCGACCGCACATGGCGCGATCGCCTCGTGCTGGTGCTGCACGTCGCCTACGCCTTCGTGCCGGCGGGTTTCCTGCTGACCGGCGCTTCGACACTATGGCCGGATATCGCGCCGCCGAGCGCGGGCGTTCATGCCTGGACCGCCGGCGCGATCGGATTGATGACCATGGCGGTGATGACTCGGGCCAGCCTTGGCCATACCAAGCAGCCGCTGGTCGCCTCGCCCTTGACGCAGGCGATCTATCTGAGCCTGCTGGCCGCAGCGCTGTTGCGGATCGCTGCGGCGATGACCGGCAGCATCGGTCTGCTGCACGGATCGGCGACATTGTGGTTTCTGGCCTTCGGCGCTTTCGCGGTCGTCTACGGGCCGCTGCTGATCCGCAAGCCGCCGGTCTGGCAGCGCGCGTGACAATATGCGCTGCGGGCTACCGCTGACTGCGTGCGGCGCCTTGCAACCCGAACGGCACAATGCAGTTGCGTAAATGAATTTGCGCAATCGCGTAAACCCTCTCGGCGCTCTGATCGCCGATCCCGCCCGCGGCCTGTTCATGGGCAATCGCGGCGGGCGCATCCATGACGACGCGCGTCGGCTGACCGCGCGGCGCTGGGCCTCGAAGCAATGGATCTGCTGCGTGCTGGATTTCCAAGGGCGCCGGCGCACGGTTTGGGGCGACGGCTATACCGAACTGTTCTTCCTCGATGAGGTCACCGCGCTCGCTGCCGGACATCGCCCCTGTTTCGAATGCCGGCGCGCGGACGCCAACGCCTTCGCCGATGCCTGGGACCGCGCCAGCGGTCATCGCCCGCGCGCGCCGGAGATGGATGCCGTCCTGCATGCGGAGCGGATCGACGGTCGCGACAAGCGCGTGCATCGCCGTGATCTCGCAGGCCTGCCCGACGGCACGATGATCGCCATCGAAGGGGACGCCTTCGCCCTGCGCGGCGATGCGCTCCTGCGCTGGTCGCCTTCAGGTTACGTTGAAGGTCGCCCGCGTCCGGCTTCGGCTCATGTCGATGTGCTGACGCCGCCGTCGATCGTCGCGGTTCTGGCCGTAGGTTACAGGCCGCACTGGCATCCGAGCGCCGGCTGACCTGTCCTGCGCTGCGCCTCGCGCAGCCTTTCGCCGAGCCCGGCCGCTATGCATCCCGCCAGGCGAAGCGGACCAACGCGGCCATGATCAGCAGCATTGCGACGATGAGGCCGACGACGCCGGGCCATCCGGTGCTGCTCCAGAGCAGCCCGGGGATCAGCCCGCCGAAGCTGCCGCCGATATAAAACGAGGTCACGTAGAGGCCGACCGCCGACGAATTGCCTTCGCGCACGTTGGTGGCGACGAAGCTCTGGCAGCACACCTGCACATAGAAGCCGGCCCCCGTGATCATGAACAGGCCCATGATGATGACCGGCAGCGATGGCGCCAGCGTCAGCAGGATGCCGCCCATCCAGACTGAAAGTGCAATCAGCCCGAACTTGCGCCTGCCGAATGTGGATACCAGCCGGCCGGTGAAGGGCGCGGTGACGATGCTGATGAGATAGGTGACGAACACCGCGCCGATCGCAGCGGTCGAGAGGCTGAAGGGCGGCGCGGCCAGTCGGAATCCGAGATAGGTGAAGGCGCCGATGAAATTGAACATGATGCCGAAGCCGACGCCGAAGGTCGCGACCAGCCGCGGATCGCGCAAATGCTTGAGCATCTGGCGGAGCGAGGTCTTCAGCGTCGTACCGCGCACGAAGCTGCGCTCGCGGGGCAGCACCGCGATCACCACGAGGGCACAGAGCGCGGTCAGCGCGGCATCGGCCAAAAGCGCCTGCCGCCAGCCGAAAGGCTCCGCCAGCGCCGCCGTGGTCATGCGCCCGGCGAAACCGCCGACCGCAGTGGCGGCAATGAACGTCCCGGTCATGGCAGTGGCCTGTCGGGCCGGCCATTCGGCGCCGATATACGCGACCGACACCGCGAAGATCGGCGGCATCAGCAGTCCCTGCACGAAACGCCAGAACAGCAGCCCCTCGAGGCCCTCCGAGAACGTCATCATCACGCAGGGCACCACCAGCAGCGCGATGGCGACGCAAATCACGAAGCGCCGCCCGAGCACATCCGCGATCGCTCCGGTGAAGGGCGCGGTGAGCGCCACCGCCAGCGCATTCACAGTCATGATCTGACTGATCGCAGCGGGGCCGACGCCAAACTCCCCCGACATCAGCGGCAACACCGCCTGTGGCGCGTACATGTTGAGCATCGCGGTGAAACCGGCGGCCGCGATGGCGATGCGGGGCATGGGGCGGAGCATGGGGAGGAGGAAGCAGGGGTGGGTTGCAGCGGGCAAGATTGCCCAGCCGCGAGGCCTTTGCTAGAGCGCGAGACCCCGCTCAAGACATGACTTCCATGCAACGCGCAACCGGCGACGGCGGTCCTCCACCGACTTGGAGCCTCGAAGGTATCCGCGAAGGCGCGATGAGCATCGCGCCGGCGTTGCCCGGGGTTGCGTTGTTCGGCGCGGCTTTCGGCGCGCTTGCCGCCGAGCGCGGGCTGTCCACGCTGGAAGCTGTGTTGATGAGCGGCGTCGTCTTCGCCGGCGTGTCGCAGATCGCCGCGATGGAACTCTGGTCGCCGCAGATTACGCCGACGCTGGTCCTGACCATCGCGTTCACGGCGCTCGTCATCAATCTGCGCATGCTGCTGATGAGCGCATCGATGCGGCCCTGGCTCTCCGATGCGCCGCCGCTGCAGGTCTATCCAGGGCTCTATCTCCTCACCGACAGCAACTGGATGTCCACGCTGCGGTATCGGCGCGAGGGCGGGGCGGACGCCGGCTTTCTGTTCGGCGGCGGTCTGATCATCTGGCTGACCTTCGTTCCGGCGACCGCGGTCGGCCAGATCTTCGGCAGTCTGCTGGCCAATCCGAGGCCGTATGGCGTCGACATGATCCTGCCGCTGTATTT
>JAEWHY010000272.1 GCA_023387555.1 Pseudomonadota bacterium | reverse complement strand
AGTTCCACCACGATGGAGAGGCCAAGCCCCGATCCGGGCTTGGTCTCGTCGAGACGCCGGCCGCGCCGGGCGACCTGCTCGCGCTCGGCGGGCGTCAGACCCGGACCGTCATCGTCCACGATGATCCGGATCACCTCCTGCCCGTCATTGGTGCGCTCCTTCAGCACCTCGATCGCCACCCGCGACTGCGACCACTTGCAGGCATTGTCGACGAGGTTTCCGACCATTTCCTCGAGGTCCTGCTGCTCGCCGCGGAACTGCGCATCGTCCGGGGCATCGACCCGAAGCCGCAGGTCCCGGTCCCGGTTGGTCTTCTCCATGGTCCGGGCAATCGCATGCACCACCGGCGCCACGCGGGTCACGGTGCCGACCACCGTCAGCCGCGCCGCCATGCGCGCGCGTTCGAGATGCCGGGTGATCTGGTCGCGCATCACGTCGGCCTGCTCGCGGACCTTCTGCGCCAGCGGATCGTCGGCACGGGCCGCGGCCTCGTTCATGACGACAGAGAGCGGCGTCTTGAGCGCATGGGCGAGATTTCCGACATGGGTGCGCGCGCGCTCGACGATTTCGCGATTGGCATCCAGCAGCGCATTGGCCTCGCGCGCCAGCGGGGCGATCTCGATCGGGAAATCGCCTTCGAGACGCTCGGCCTGTCCGGAACGGATCGCGGCCAGCTGCTGGGAGATGCGCTTGAGCGGCGCGAGGCCGAACTGCACCTGCAAGGCGGTGGTGAGGAGGAGGACGAGGGCCAGCGCGCAGAAGGTCAGGAACAGCGCGCGGTTGAAGCTGCGCACATCGTCCTCGATCTCGGCGGCGTCGCCCGCGACGGCGACCAGGAAGGTGCCCTCCTCGCCGAGATCGATGTTGCGCTCGACGAGACGCACACGCTGGTCTTCCGGACCGGTCACATAGCCGGACCGGGCACTCAATGCGGTCGCCGGATCGCCCGCGGGCAGCTTCGGCAAGCCGCCGTCCCACAGCGAACGCGAGGCGCGAATCTCCGGCTTTGCGGTGTCGGTCCGCGTCACCTGCCAGTACCAGCCCGACAGCGGCAGATCGAACAGCGGCTCGCTCACCGCATCGGACAGCTTGTCATCGGGGGTTTCGGGATTGGCCAGGTCGGCGACCAGCGTGCGCAGATAAACCTGCAGGCGACCGTCGAACGCCCGCTCGACCGCGTCCCGGTAGAGCGACGACAGCACGATGCCGGTGACGAGCACGATGGCAATCGTCCAGCCGGCAGCCCAGAGGAACAACCGCAGCGCAAGCGAGTTCGCGCGCATGCGCCCGCGCTCCCGTCAGGCCCGCTTCCGCGGGCTGAGATGCCGATCAGCGCACATCGGGAGGCGTCAGCAGATAGCCGAGCCCGCGCACGGTCTGGATCACGTCGACCCCGAGCTTCTTGCGGATGCGGCCGACGAAGACCTCGATCGTGTTGGAATCCCGGTCGAAGTCCTGGTCGTAGAGATGCTCGACCAGCTCGGTGCGCGAGACCACGCGGCCGGTGTGATGCATCAGATACGACAGCAGGCGATATTCATGGCTGGTCAGCCGCACCGGATTGCCGTCGACGCTGACCCGGCCGGTGCGGGTGTCGAGCCGGACCGGCCCGCAGTTGAATTCACTCTTGGCGTGGCCTACCGAGCGGCGCAGCAGCGCGCGGACCCGCGCCAGAACTTCTTCCATGTGGAAGGGCTTGGGCACGTAATCGTCGGCGCCGGCGTCGAAGCCCTGCACCTTGTCGCTCCAGCGGTCGCGCGCGGTCAGCATCAACACCGGCATGGCGCGCCCGGCGCGCCGCCAGGCCTCCAGCACCGAGATCCCGTCCATCTTCGGCAGCCCGATGTCGAGGATCACCGCGTCATACGGCTCGGTTTCGCCGAGATAATGCCCCTCCTCGCCGTCGAACGCGCGATCGACGACGTAACCGGCGTCGGTCAACGCGGTTGCGAGCTGGCGGTTGAGGTCGGGATCGTCCTCGATCACGAGGAGACGCAAGGTGGAAAATCCTCCGGCTCAGCCACCGTCCGTGAGCAGGCCGCTCGCGGCGTCGACGGTGGCGCGCGTGACTTTGCCATCCTGCGCGAGCAAAGTCAGCAGGTAGACGAGCCCTTTTGGCCCCTTGCAGAGCCTGGCGTCAACAACGTCCGCCTTGCGGGCGCGGGCGGCGCGGATCGCCTTCGACAGCGGCACCACCTTGCCGCTGGCAGAGACGCTGCGGCGCTGGGCGGGGGTCAGACATTGCGCCCTGGCCTGAGCGAGAGTGATCAGTTCATCCGCCCCGGCCGGCCGCACGATCGACGACGCATTCAGGGACGCGCCAAGCGCGACGGCCATGAGGACCGCGCTGAGAAATGTCGATCGGGGATGCATCGGTCGCGTGTAGGCCTTATCCCGTGAATATCGGGTGAATACGGCGTGGCGGAATAAGGGCAATGGAACCCGGTCCGGACACTAAGCCGTGAACCCGGAAAAGCTCGCGTAATCGCCGAGCGGTGCCCGCGGCGAACGCCAGCTGTTGATCGGGGCGGTCTCGTCGGCATGGCCGAGCGCCATTCCCGAATACAGCATCATGTGCGGGGGGAGATCGAGAAACGCGGGCAGCGTGACCTGCCAGGATGCCCAGGCCTGCTGCGCGCAGGAATGCAGGCCATAGCCGCGCGCGAGAAGCATCACGGTCTGGATCAGGCCGCCAAGATCGGAATGCTGCGCCACGCCCAGCGAGCGGTCGATGGAGAAGAAGATCCCGACCGGCGCGCCGAAGAATTCGAAATTCCTGGCGTATTGCCGGTAGCGCGCCGGCTTGTCCTCGCGCGGCACGCCGATCGACTGGTACAGGAGTTCGCCGACCTCGAAACGCCGCTTGCGATAGGTCGCGCTCATCTCCGGCGGGTAGATCGTGTATTCGGTGCCCTCGCCCCGCGGCAATTCGCCCATGCGCGGACGCAGCAGCTCTTTCAGCGCCTCCACCCGCTCGCCGGCGATCACATCGATCCGCCACGGCTGCATGTTGCCGGCCGAGGGCGCACGCACGGCAAGCTCGATGATGTCGCGGACGGTCTGTTCGGGGATCGGGGTCGGCAGGAACGCGCGGCAGGAATAGCGGGAGGCGACGGCGTCGCGGACGTGCATGGGGAGGCTCTCGTTCGAAACGGACGACAGAAATCCCTTTTCGAAGAGATCAACGGGCTTGTCTACAAACCATCCGGCTTTGAAATGAAGATCAACTGCCCCGCCCCGCAGCAAACACCCGGGCCACCTTCTCGAACGGGCGCGCGATGAAGAATGACAGGATGATGGCCTGCTCGTAGCCGTCATAGGGCGGCGGCAGCTTGGCGATGCCCCAGCCGAAGCGAAAGGTGGAATCGAGCACGATCGCGCCGAAATGCAGCACGCATGGATAGACGATCAGCGGCCGCACCCAGGCCGTCACCCACCAGCCGCGATCGGCCTCGATCAGCTTGACCTGCTCCTTGCGCGCCTCGATCTGCGCGTTGACCTGGGCGATCGCGATCTGGGTGTCGGCCGCAACGCCGGTCTGGTAGCGCGCGAGGTCATCGCTGGCCTTGCGCTGCAGGATATCGGCGACGCGGCCGAGCAGCGCATCGAAGGCTCCGCCGCCAACGAGCGACACAAGTTTCAGAAGGATCGACGTCAGCATCTCGGCAATCCCTGTCAGGACTCTTTGCGGCCGACACGGCCGGTGGTGACAAGGCGCAGCACCACGGTCACGACACCGATGATCGCGATGACTTTCAGCGCGTGTTCGGGCGGCAGCAGCGGCGAGATGTCGACGAGATGAAACGCGTCGAGAATGTCGAGCGCAGCGCC
>JAEWHY010000614.1 GCA_023387555.1 Pseudomonadota bacterium | reverse complement strand
GCGCCATCCCATTGCCATTCTTGTCGCCGTTTGCACGGCGTGGATCGGGTTCAGTGCCGGTCCGGCTGCCGCAGGCGGCTCGAAGGTCGTGGTCGAATTGTTCACCAGCCAGGGATGTTCGTCCTGCCCAGCCGCCGACAAGCTGCTGGGAGAACTCGCCAAGGATTCGTCGGTGCTGCCGATCAGCCTTTCGGTGGATTATTGGGATTATCTCGGCTGGAAGGACACGCTGGCGTTGCCGGGTCATTCGAAGCGGCAACGCGCCTATGCCGGGACGCGCGGCGACCGTGCGGTCTATACGCCGCAGGCGGTGGTGAATGGCGCGGCGCAGGTGCTCGGCAGCGACAAGCAGGCCATCGAACGTGCTGTCAGGCATGCACGCACGCAAGCACAGCTTCCGGTGAAGGTCGCCGTCGCCGACGGCAAGGTCAATGTCGATATCCCGGCCGGGAAGCTGACCGGCCAGCCGGCCGAGGTCTGGCTGTGTCCGCTGTCGAAGGCCGTGCCGGTCAAGATCGGTCGCGGGGAAAACGGCGGCCAGAATGTGATCTACACCAATGTCGTGCGCGGCTGGATCAAACTCGGGGAGTGGAAGGGCGACGAGCTGCGCCTGTCCAAGCCGCTGTCGGAGATCGTGGCGAAGGGTAAATTCGATTCCGTTGCGGTCCTGGTCCAGGCCGGAAAGGCTGAATCGCCTGGCGTTGTATATGGCGCGGCGACCGCATCGCTCAATTAGCGATGCCGTTGTCGCGGGCCATCCAGCGACCCCAAAGAGGCCAACCAAAAAAAGAGGCCGGCGCGAAGCCGGCCTTAAGCGTTGGGGATTGAACCGTGCGCGGTACAATCTGACCCGACCCTTTGGAGCCCCGGGGGGCTGGGGGGCTGAGGAATCCGGAGCTCTTTCAGGGCCGGGTCTTAAGGTGATACCTCGCAACTCCCGGGGGCGGGCGCTGGACCAAATCTGGGCCTTAATGTGGATTCGCCGCACGAAGCCGTGACCGCGACCCGCCATTACACGATTGAGGTTGCGATGGTTTTCCGTGGCGACCATGCGTTGAGATGGGCCCTGCAGGCTTGCAGCGGGACGCTGTAGCGGCAATCATCGTCTGGTCATGCAACGAAGGAGGCGCCCATGAGCCTGACGGGCGAAACCGATCCCAGCGAGCGACACGGGGGCTCCCAGGCCGCACCGGCAGCCGCCCCCGCCGAGGTGAGGTTCGAACGCCGCGAACTCGACCGCATCCTGCGCGTCTACGGGCGCAAGGTGGCCGATGGCGAATGGCGCGATTACGCCATCGATTTCCTGAAAGACCGGGCGGTGTTCTCGATCTTCCGGCGCTCGTCCGAAGTCCCGATCTACCGAATCGAAAAGGATCCGAAGCTGGCGCGCCGCCAGGGGGCGTACAGCGTGATCTCGGCCGGCGGGCTGGTCATGCGACGCGGGCACGAGCTTGAACGCGTTCTGCGGGTCTTCGACAAGCAGCTGAAGCTGGTCGCCTCGTAACGTTATCTCAGCGCCAAATGAAAAGGGCCGCCTTGCGGGCGGCCCTTCCATTCGACGCCTGAGGATTGTCAGGCGGCGGCAGTCTTCGGCTGGGTCTGCAGTCCGCAGCTCTCGAACGCGGACTTGATGGCCACGCGTTCGGCGTCCGTCAGCTGCAGCATCGGGCGGCGCACCGGGCCGCCGGCTTGCCCGAGCAGCTCCTGCCAGTACTTCTGCATCGCCTGCGGCTTTTCGGCCGGCCGGGTCTTCTTGATGGCCTCGCGCACGGGTTCGAGGCTGTCGCGGATCTTGCGGGCTTCCTCGACCCGGCCCTGCATGGCGAGATCGGTATATTCGCGCATCCGCAGGTCGTGCTTGCTCTGCAGCAGGTACGGCGGCGCCGAACACAGATACAGCTGCCATCCCAGTTCGACGATGTTGTCGAACCATTCTTCCTCCGAGGCCGTGCTGACGATCAGCTTGTCCTTGGCGAGGTTGGTCAGCTCGATATACATCTCGCGTGGCACGCTGTACTTGATCGCGACGATGTTCGGCAGGTCGGCGATGCGCGCGCACAGCTGCGGGCTCATCAGATAGCCGCTGTCCGGGTGGCTCCACATCGCGATGCCGATGTCGAGATTGTCGCTCAGATACTTGTAGTAGGCGTAGAGCGTTTCATCCTGCTTGTGCGTGAAATGCAGGATCGGCGCGTGGACGACGATGTAGTCCGCTCCGACCTTCTGCGCGTGCCGGGCCAGCTCCATCACGGTGTCCATGTTCTGGTCCGAACATGACATGATGGTGGCGCCGCTGCCGTTCAGCTCCTCCGCGGCGATATCGAACAGCCTCTTGCGCTCCGGAACCGAGAGCGAGAAGAACTCGCCCTGTTTGCCGGCGACGAAGATGCCGTCGATCTTCAGGTCATCGGTCCAGTGACGCAGGTTGGCGCGAAAGCCCTCCTCGTCGATGGAGAAGTCCTGCTTGAACGGGGTCAGCGCGGCTGCCCACACGCCTTTCATGTTGGCGCGTGAATAGCTCTTCGCATCTTTCTTGGTGTATTTCATGGATGCTCTCGCGGGTTGAAGCTGTCGGCTCAGTTTTCGAGCTTGATGTTATTCTTCTTGATCACGGCGGCCCAGCCGGCGCGATCCTTTTCGATCCGCGCCGCGAAGTCCTTCGGCGAGACCGGCGTCGGAGCGGCGCCCACCGCTTCGAACTTGGCCACGATTTCCGGATCGCGCAGGACCTCGCCGACCTTGGCGGCGATCTCTTCCGTGGTCTTGTCGTCCATCTTGGCGGGTCCGAACAGTCCGAACCAGCTCGCGCCGGTCACGCCCGGGTAGCCCTGTTCGGCGATCGTCGGAATCTCCGGCGCGGCTTTGCTGCGGGTCTCGCCCACCATGCCGAGCGCCTTCATCTTGCCGCCCTTGATTTGCGGCAGCGCGGCGGGAAGATCGGCGAACAGGCCGTCGATGCTGCCCGACAGTGCGTCGGTCATGGCCGGTGCGACGCCACGATAGGGAACGTGGGTGATGTCGGTCTTGGTCACGTCCTTCAGCAGCTCGACATAGAGATGCAGGATGTTGCCGAAGCCGGCGGAGCCGAGCGTCACCGGCTTGCCCTGCTTCTTGGCGTGGGCGATCAGTTCGGCAACCGAATTCGCCGGGTGATCCGCGCGCACGATCAGGGCGGTGCCGTTGACCACCACGGTGGTGATCGGCTTCAGCTGGGTGGTGGGGTCGAACGTGCCCTTCTGCTCAAGCAGCGGGGTGATGGTCAGAAGACCGGAGGTCGCGAACAGCAGCGTCTTGCCGTCCGGCTCCGCGGTCGCCACCGTCTGGCCGCCGATGGCGCCGTTGGCACCCGGCTTGTTCTCGATGATGACGGTGGAGTTCAGCTTGTCGCGCAACTTGTCCGCGACGGCGCGGGCAACGAAGTCGGCCGGTCCGCCGGCTGCCATCGGTACAACGACCCTCATGTCCTGCGCCTGGACGGCGGAAGGCGCGCCCACGGCGAGAAG
>JAEWHY010000613.1 GCA_023387555.1 Pseudomonadota bacterium | reverse complement strand
CCGACCTCCCCCTTGCAGGGGGAGGTGACACCGAGTTCGCGGCGCAGCCAATGTCCTCATCCAGTGCCGGCATGTCGTCGTGAAGCGCTTCGGAAACATTGCTTCGACCGTCTGCGGCGCCGTCGCCGTGGGATTCCTGTTCGGGATGCTCGCGCTCACGGTTGCCGACGTCATCCTGCGCACGTTCTTCAGTTATCCGCTTCGCGGCGTCTATGAGATGATCGAGTTGATGCTGGCCGGCTCGTTCTTTTTCGCGCTGCCCTGCGTGTTCCTGCGCGACGACAACATCCTCGTGAACACAATCGACGATATCTGGCCGCGCATCGTGCCGGCGCTGAAGCGCATCGCGCTCGTGCTGTCGGTCATGACCTTCGCCGTGCTGGTCTGGCAGGGCTGGGACGCCGCGTGGGATTCCTATGAATTCCATGACGTCACCGCCGACCTCGGCCTGCCGAAATTCTGGCACTGGACCATCGTGCTGCTCGGCATGAGCCTTGCGGCGCTGGCCGCGCTGTTCATGCTTTTCCGAAACGACGACAAGGGAGCCGAGCCGGGCGAACACCGGATCGAGGATCGCGTATGAGTATCACCGCGATCGGTTTTGCCGGCGTCATCTTCCTGCTGGTGCTGATCTTCCTGCGCGTGCCGATCGCGATCGCGCTCGCGGTGTCAGGCTTCCTCGGCTATGTGGCAATCGACGGATGGCAGCCGTCGCTGAAGATGGCCGGCCTCGTGCCGTTCCAGATGGCCAGCGCCTATTCGCTGTCGGTGATCCCGCTGTTCATCCTGATGGGGGCGGTGGCGTCGCGCGCCAGGATGGCGAGCGAACTGTTCCAGGCCTGCAATGCGATGTTTTCCGGCATCCGCGGTGCGCTGGCCAATGCCGGCATCGGCGCCTGCACCTTGTTCGGTGCGATCTGCGGCTCCTCGATCGCAACCGCCGCGACCTTTTCGCGCGTGGCGATCCCGGAAATGCGGCGGCACGGCTACGACCCCGCTTTCGCGGCCGGCACGGTCGCGTCCGCCGGCACGCTGAGCGTCCTGATCCCGCCCTCGGTGCTGACCGCGATCTATTCGATCGTGGCAGAAGTCTCGCTGGTGAAGCTCTACGCCGCCGCCTTCATTCCCGGCTTCGTGCTCGCCGGGCTGTATGTGGTGACGGTGTGGACGGTGGCGTGGTTCAAGCCGAAATGGATCCCGCGCGTGCCTTCGATGCCGTGGCGGGAGCGGCTGCGGGCCTCGGTCGGAATGTGGAAGCTTGGCCTTCTGTTTTTCATCGCGGTGTTCGGCATTTATTTCGGCTGGTTCTCGCCGACCGAGGCCGCCGCCGTGGCCGCGTTCCTCGCGATCGTGATCGGCTTCGCCACGCGCGCGATGACGATCCGCGATCTGATCGATTGCATGCTGGAGACAGTCTACACCACGGGCTCGATCCTCCTGGTGGTGGCCGGCGCCTTCATCTTCTCGCGCTTCATCGTGCTGACCCAGTTCCCGACCGAACTGACCAAATGGGCGCATCTGAGCGAACTGTCGCCGTTCTGGATCCTGATGGCGGTGATGGCGCTCTATATCGTGCTCGGCACGTTTCTCGACGAGGTCTCGACCATCCTGATCACGGTGCCGATCACCCTGCCGCTGATCAATGCGATCGGCTACGACGGCGTCTGGTTCGGCGTCTTCGTCACCGTGATGTGCACGATCGGCCTGATCACGCCGCCGACCGGCATGACGGTGTTCGTCATCCAGGCGCAGCATCCGGAAATTCCGGTGATGCGGATCTATGCCGGGACGCTGCCGTTCCTCGCCGCCGATTTCGTGCTGGTCGCGCTCCTGATCCTGTTCCCGGCGATCGCGCTGTGGCTGCCGAGTATCGTGGGGTAGGGGACGATCTCAGGCTGTTCGATACGACGTCATTGCGAGCCAACGGGTCCGCGCTTTGCGCGGCCCGATGACAGGCTCCGCGAAGCAATCCAGCCTGCAAAGGAGCAATGGATTGCTTCGTCGCTGACGCTCCTCGCAATGACCCATTGCCGCGTCAGCCTCATATCATCCTGCACTACCGGCAGCACTTCGCCTGGAGAAAGCCGGACAGATCGTCGGTGACGTGGTCGACATGCGCCGCGTCGCGGCCTTCAAGCTCCCAGTCCTCCCGGAAGACTTCGCGGGTGCCTTCCGGCACCACGAGGACGGTGGTCATGCCGAGCGCATGCGGCACCGCGAGATTGCGCGCGAGATCCTCGAACATGGCGGCATTGGCCGGATCGACGTCGTGGCGCGCGAGGAAGCGCTCGTAGGTCCTCTGCGACGGCTTCGGTTCGAGATCAGCCGCGATGATGTCGAACACGTCCTCGAAATGCCCGTGAATGTCGAGCCGCCGGATCACCGCGTCGGCATGCTTGCGGGTGCCGTTGGTCAGGATCAGCTTGCGGCCCGGCAGCTTTTCCAGCGCGCCGCCCAGCACCGGATTGGGCTCGAGCGGGGAATGGTCGATCTGGTGCACGAAGTCGAGGAAGTCGTCCGGCTTCATGCCGTGTTCGGTCATCAGCCCGCGCATCGAGGTGCCGTAGCGGCGGTAATAGTCTTTCTGCAGCCGGAACGCCTCGTCGTGGGTGATGTCGAGCAGCCTCGCGATGTAGTCGCGGATGCGGTCGTCGACCTGCTGCCAGAGATTGAGGTGATGCGGGTACAGCGTGTTGTCGAGATCGAAGATCCAGGTGGTGATGTGGGAGAAGTCGCCGCGCGTTTGTCGCTCCGCGCCTGCGGGGCGAGTGTCGTGCGCATCACCGGGCCGGGTGAGGGGCTTTTTCAACGATGCTTCTCCAGTTCGCCGGGGGATCGTTTGCGGGACGCGTCCCGGTTTCCGATCATGCCGTTGTTCCGCAAGCGCAGCGCCCGTTAGCCTGCCGGCAAGGCGCCTGCGCCGGAGCGCGCTTGTTCTCGGAATGGGTGCCTGCCGTCAAGCGCCGCGGTCCGCGCTCATGGCAGGCGAAACCGGCGATATCGGGTCGAATGTCTCTTGTCGCGGGAAATTTGACGGCCGCCGCGGCGGCGATCCGCGCGGGACCGGGACGCGGCGATGCTTCGCCGCGCCTCAACCGGCGGAGAAATGCGCTTGGCGTCAGCGGCCCGGAGTCGGTGCCGGACGGGTCGGATCGAACCGCTTGGTCACCGAGGCGCTGACGATATTGTCGGCGAATTCCTTGGTGGCGTCGTTGGAATTGTTGCGGATGTAGCGGTAGTCGAGCCGCAGGTCCCATTCATTCCAGAACAGGCCCGGGAACAGCAGCGTCGCGCCGGGAATCAGCACGGTGTCCTCGCGCTTGTCGCCGGTCGCCACCACGATGTCGGTGCGATAGTCGCGCCGGCTGATCTGGAAGTTCGCGCCGATGCTCATCCACGACGTCAGCGCCTTGAAGCTTTCGACGCGTCCGCCATACTCGGTATAGGCGCCGGGCTGGATTTCCTGGACCAGCGCATTCTGCACCACGCCCGACATGTCGCTCCACAGCACCCATGGCGTGAGCGCGAGCGATGAACTGTCGCCGAACACCTGCGGGATCACCACGCGCGCGCGGATGTCGTAGTACCAGCCCTCCTGGGTCGGGAAGAAATCGTCATAGGAGCGATAGGCCGCGCGGAAGCGCAGCGACCGGTAGATGCCTTCCGAGGTGCCTTCGAAGGTCGCGCTGGCGGAGCCCTCGGCATAATAGAAGCGATCGTCGAAATAGGCGACGCTGCCGCCGAGCATCGGCGTGAAGCTCACGCTCGGCAACAGGTCGAACACCGGGCCGGTCTCGCCGCCGGCATGGGCGTAATTCAGATCGCCGTAGCGGGCGTTGACCTGGCCGAACACCGCGCCGTTGCTGCGCCAGCGCTGGCCGCCGATATTGCGCTCGTCGGTGAGCGCGACCAGTCCCTGGCCGAACCAGGCGCCCTTGCCGTCGGGCATGTAGTACATCGGGTTGGATTCATAGCCGGTGCCGAGATCGATGGTCACCAGCGTATAGCTCGGCTGCAATGCGCGGCGCATGCGCATCAGGCCGACCTTGGCGTCCCAGTTGTTCGGATCGTTCAGCGTCACGCGCTCATAGGCCATCAGCGCCCAGCGCAGCACGCCCTCATCTTCGGCGAGGCGCGCGAAGCGCAGATTGAGTTCGGTGTTGGCCGGATCGCGCAGCACGCGCGCATAAAGCTGGTCGAGCTCTTTTGAATGGGCGCTGGCGCTTGCCGAGGTGCTTGCCGTTGCCGCTCCGACTGTGACCGCCATCGCGGCCACCAGCGAAAGAACACGCTTATTCCAATTCACAAGCAAATTCCCGAATTTGAAATCCAACTTCCAGGCAACACTCGTTCGCAATCCGCCAGGCACATCTAGCTTAAACGTTTGCAAACGGCTATTCAGGAAACGCTGCAGGTACACATCAACCTGTGAGTCGTGTTCTTCAAACCACACCCGCTTTCTCGCGGGTTGTAATATAGTGATTGCACAACATGCCTCCTTCAGGACCAGCTGCTCTTCCTTATTCACTCGCCATCGCCGCCCTCACGCTTGCGAGTGGGCAGACCGCGTTAGCCGATGCGAAGATCGGCGTTGCCGCCGCGATCAAGAATGACGTGGTCGGCCGCAGCGGCGCGCTCGGCGTCGGCAGCTCTGTGTTCGCCAACGAGCGGATCAGGACCGGCGATGCCGCCGCCGCGCAGCTGATGTTCGCCGACAAGACCGTGCTGAACATGGGCCCGAAGGCCGAACTGCTGCTGGACAAATACGTCTACAATCCCAATCGCGGCACCGGACAGGTGGTGGTGAATGCGGTGCAGGGCTCGATGCGCTTCGTGACCGGCGCGCAGAACCCGACCAACTACGCGATCAAGACACCGGTCGCGACTCTCGGCATCCGCGGCACCATCGTTGACCTGCAGATTTCACCGCTTGAAACTTTCATCGGCGTGCTGGAAGGGACGCTGACCGTCCGCATGATGGACGGGTCGCTGATGACGGTGAGCGCGGGCCAGTATGTGGTGATCGCCGCGAACGGCACGAAGAAGGCGAGCGGGCCCTACAAGGGTACGGGCGCGTCTCAGACCGAGATGCCGGAATACGTCCGCATGGACGAGATCAATCAGCTCAACGCCATCGAGGCGCGCAACTACGTGCCGCCGAAGCCGGACTGCATTCCCTACACCTACTCGATGTACTGCGGCGGCTATTAGCTTTGGTCGGCCGCGAGCGCGCGGTTCGTCATCGCTGACGCTCAGGCGACGCGGATCGCGTCGCCTGCGCTAACCGTGCCGCCGGTTGTCACCTCCGCATAGACGCCGCAGTCCATGTGGCCGAACGACTGAGCCAGCGTCTTCGGAATCTCCAGGTCGCGGATGCCGGTGCCGGGCTCCACATTGGTGGCGGCGCATCGCACGATCCGTTTCACGATCTTCAGCCGCACGTCGCCGATCGCGAGCGTCCGATCGAGCAGATCGAATTCCCGCCAGGCCGGCCAGCCATCGACCATGAGATTGCCGCGAAACCGCAGCGGATCGACCGGTGCGCCGACCGCGCCTTCGACCGCTGCGACCGAGGCGAGGTTGATGATCGACACCACTTTCGCCGCCACGTCGGAAAAGCTGTGGCCGTCGCCGTGGAGCACCCTCGGCGGACCGCGCAGGTCGCCCGCTGCATAGCCCGCGAAAAAATCCTCGATGGCGGCACGGCCCTCCGCGGTCCGCAGGTCGCCGCGGGCGGCTTCGCTGCCGTTCAGCCGGATCGTCAGGGTATGGCTCGCCTCGTCGTACCGGGTGGCGAGCGCGGCCAGCCGCTCATTGCGCATCAGCATCAGGAAGCGCTGCTTGGGGAAATATTGCGGGGCGGCCGGATCGAAGCCGGAGGGGCCGTTCTCGATCGCATACAGGCGGTCGGCGGGCAGGGTGCCGCCCGGTGACAGCGTGACGCTGGTCATCGGCTCGGGCGAAAGCCCTTTGACGGGATACCGGTAGATCGAGGCGATATGGGCGCTCATGGCTCGCGAGTGTTAGCGGCCGCCGGCGCGAAACGCCACTGCAGGTTATATGGCTCCGCCCGCGGGCGGTCCGGCCGCGCTGATGGGTTTCGCTGCGCTCAACCCATCCTGCGGCGGCCGATCCCGGGGCTTGCCATCCTGCCCCGCGGCCGGCCGATGCACCCTTCCGGGGGTGCAACGCCGGGGAGGGCACGGCGTTGTCCGGTAACGCGGGTGCAACATTTTTCCCAGAGGGTGTCTTCCACGGCGGGAACTCATTCCTACATCCGTGCTGCGGATGCCCATCCGGGGTCCGCCGGTCATGTCTTGTGTGCTGCGCGCCGCTGGTTTGAGGCGGATCATGGCTCCGGGACGACCCAGATGCTCCGCAGGTGCCTCGTCGAGGGCCGCGGATCACGCCGAGGGAGCGACATATGGATTTTGAGAAATACACCGAACGTGTGCGCGGGTTCATTCAGTCTGCGCATTCGCTGGCCCTTCGTGAGGGCAACCCGCAATTCACCCCCGAACATCTGCTGAAGGTTCTGCTCGACGATCCGGAAGGATTGTGCGCTGGTCTGATCGACCGGTCGGGCGGCAACTCACGGCAGGCCCTGAATGAAGTCGAAGCGGCGCTGAAGAAGCTGCCGAAGGTGTCCGGCGGCGGCGCGAGCCAGCCGCAGATGACGCCGGCGCTGGCGCGCATCTTCGACCAGGCCGAAAAGGTCGCGCAGAAGGCGGGCGACAGCTACGTCACCGTCGAGCGGCTGCTGCTGGCGCTTGCCCTGGATCGCGACAGCGACGCCGGCAAGATCCTGCAGAAGGCCGGCGTCACGCCGCAGAACCTGAACGCGGCGATCGAGGCGATCCGCAAGGGCCGCACCGCCGATACCGCGACCGCCGAAAACGCCTATGACGCGCTGAAGAAATACGCCCGCGATCTCACCCAGGCGGCGCGCGACGGCAAGCTCGACCCGGTGATCGGCCGGGATGAGGAAATCCGCCGCACCATCCAGGTGCTGTCGCGCCGCACCAAGAACAATCCGGTGCTGATCGGCGAGCCGGGCGTCGGCAAAACCGCGATCGTGGAGGGCCTCGCGCTCCGCATCGTCAACGGCGACGTGCCCGAATCGCTCGAGGACAAGAAGCTGCTCGCGCTCGACATGGGCGCGCTGATCGCCGGCGCGAAATATCGCGGCGAGTTCGAGGAGCGGCTGAAGTCGGTGCTGACCGAAGTCGGCGGCTCGGACGGCCAGATCATCCTCTTCATCGACGAGATGCATACCCTCGTCGGCGCGGGCAAGACCGACGGCGCGATGGATGCCTCCAACCTGCTGAAGCCCGCGCTCGCCCGCGGCGAACTGCATTGCGTCGGCGCCACCACGCTCGACGAGTACCGCAAGCACGTCGAGAAGGACGCCGCGCTCGCCCGCCGCTTCCAGCCCGTCTTCGTCAACGAGCCGACGGTGGAAGACACCATCTCCATCCTGCGCGGCCTCAAGGAAAAGTACGAGCAGCACCACAAGGTGCGCATCTCGGATTCGGCGCTGGTCGCTGCCGCGACGCTCGGCAACCGCTACATCACCGACCGCTTCCTGCCCGACAAGGCGATCGACCTGGTGGACGAGGCATCGTCGCGCCTGCGCATGCAGGTCGACTCCAAGCCCGAGGCGCTGGACGAGATCGATCGCCGCATCATGCAGCTGAAGATCGAGCGCGAGGCGCTGAAGCTGGAGAAGGATGACGCGTCGAAGGACAGGCTCGCCCGCATCGAGAAGGACCTGACCTCGCTAGAGGAGGAGTCTGACGGACTCACCGCCAAGTGGCAGGCCGAGAAGGCCAAGCTCGGCGAGGCGGCCGACCTGAAGGGCCAGCTCGACGAGGCGCGCAACGAACTCGCCATCGCGCAGCGAAAGGGCGAGTTCCAGCGCGCCGGCGAACTGGCCTACGGGCGCATTCCGGAGCTGGAGAAGAAGCTGGCCGCGGCGGAGGCGCAGGACAACAAGGGCGGCGGCATGGTCGAGGAGACCGTGACGCCCGACCATGTCGCCCACATCGTCTCGCGCTGGACCGGCATCCCGGTCGACAAGATGCTCGAGGGCGAGCGCGACAAGCTGCTGCGCATGGAAGACGAGATCGGCAAGCGTGTCGTCGGCCAGGGCGAAGCGGTGCAGGCCGTCTCCAAGGCCGTGCGCCGCGCCCGCGCCGGGCTGCAGGATCCGAACCGGCCGATCGGCTCGTTCATGTTCCTCGGCCCGACCGGCGTCGGCAAGACCGAACTCACCAAGGCGCTGGCCGAATTCCTGTTCGACGACGAGCATGCGATGGTGCGCATCGACATGTCGGAGTTCATGGAGAAGCACTCCGTGGCCCGCCTGATCGGCGCCCCTCCCGGCTATGTCGGCTACGAGGAAGGCGGGGCGCTGACGGAGGCCGTGCGCCGCCGGCCCTATCAAGTCGTGCTGTTCGACGAGATCGAAAAGGCGCACCCGGACGTCTTCAACGTGTTGTTGCAGGTGCTTGATGATGGCCGCCTGACTGACGGGCAGGGCCGCACTGTCGATTTCCGCAATACGCTGATCATCATGACGTCTAATCTGGGCGCGGAATCTCTTGTCTCGCTTGGCGAAGGCGAAGATGTCGACAAGGTG
>JAEWHY010000530.1 GCA_023387555.1 Pseudomonadota bacterium | reverse complement strand
CCGACCTCTCCCCGCACGCGGGGAGAGGTGAACGAGCGGTGGCGGCTTGCACAAACATGGAGCTTGTCATGTTCCGCTTCCCCCTCACCGCACGTGATCGAGCAATTCGGAGCCCTGCACCACGATCCGCTTTCCGGGATCGATGCCGGCCGCGATCAGCACGCGTTCGGCATCGAGCGGCTCGACCCGCACCGGACGCGGTTCGAAGCGCTCCGCAGTCGTATGTTCGAACACGAAGTTCTGGCCGTTGGCGGCGCGCACCACGGCGGTGCGCGGCACCGCGATGCCGGAGCGTTCGTCGCCGGTCTCGGTGAAGACCGTCACAAATTGCCCGGCGCGCAGCCCCTTGCCGCTGTCATCGATGGAAAAGTGCACGGGTATCGACTGGCTGCGGTCGGCAAGCCCCGAGCCGCGGAAGGTGAGGGCGAGCGACTTGCCATTGCCGGTCTTGGCGGATGCGCGTCCGGCGCCCGATACCGTGTCGAAGGTCAGCGCCTCGACCCATAGCTTTTCCGGCGTCACGATATGGAAGACCACGGCGTTGCTCTGTGCCACCTGGCCGGTGATAGGCGTGCCGTCGGCGATGATGCCCGTCACCGGCGCGATCAGCGGCAGCGGCTCGCTCCGGATCTTGTCGAGCGCAGCCCGGCGATCCCTCAGGCCTTCCAGTTCGAGCCGCGTTTCTTCGACAAGGGTGCGCGCCACGGCGCCGCTGCCGACCAGCGATTCCTGGCGCGCCAGCCGGCGCTGCACGATGGCGATCTGCTGGTCGAGTTCGCCCTGTTTCTGGCGCATGTCGGAGACGTCGATCGCGGCGATCGGCGGCGTGACATAGGCGAGGATGTCGCCCTCCCTGACCTGCGTTCCAAGGCGCGGAAATCCGCCGGGCGGCGGCGACAGCACGCCCCCGACCGCGGTCTGGACGAAGCCGCTGGCATTCGGATCGGGGATGATGCGTCCCGGCAATTCCACCGTGCGCGCGAACGAGCCGGACTGCGTTTCGATGGTGCGCACGCCGAAGATGCGCTGGATCGGCTTCGGCACGAACACCGTGCCGTCGGGCTGGCGCTGCGCGCGTTGGTCGCCGTTCGAGGCGGGCGCGGGTTCCGGACCATGGTCATGGCCCTCGTGCGCCGATGCGCTCGCGGCCCCGATCACGACAAGCACAAGAACCGCCGCTGCGCCGCGCCGCGGCCTGCGGATCAAGGCCACAACGACGGCGCCGAGGAGGAAGCCGGCGAGACCGGTCGCCAGCGGCGATTGGGTCAGCGAGGCGAGGATCAATTCCGCGCGGTTCTTCGCCGGTGCGCTGTTCGCGTCCGTGTCCGGCGCGGGAATGTCGATCGACAGCGGCAGGATGTCGGGATCGCCGCCGGCGGCAATTGTGACGATCAGGTCGATGTGACCGCCTTTCTCCAGGAACGGCGCATCGAGGCTGTAGACCCCGTTGCCCAGCGGCTTGGCCACCGCTGGTCCTGCCGGCGTCTCGACCTCGATCTCGTCGCCGTCGATCGGCGCGTTGGTCTTGTATGCGTCGAGATAGATCGACAGCGTCTTGCCGTGCGCGATCGCAACGACTTCGAAGCGTTCCGAATGGGCTTCGCCGCGCGGTGCGACGGTCGCCGGGGCGGCGGGCGCTTCGGGGCCATGGTCGTGACCCTCATGGGCGCGAACCGCGCCAGCGGTTGCAGTCAGGATCAAGGCGGCCGCCGCAAGCGCCGACAATATGGGACGAAACATCGAGGCCAATCCTCTGCATGAACGAAAGCACGCCGGCCGCCGGGAAAGGGGGCCGGTCCCGCGTCAGCGACGCGGGGCAACGACGTTCAGGCGAAGGATTTGGGTGGTCGCGCAGGACCCTCGCGCGCGAGGCTCGCGGGCAGGGCGGTGTCGGGATTTACGAGAGCGGCATCGGATGAAAGCCGCAGGCATGTCCACGCCATCGGCGCCAGTGCGGTGACGCAGCCGGCACAATGTCCGGCGCCGCAGCAGTTCGGCCCGCAGTCATCGTCGGCGGCAGGCTCCGGTAACATCTGCCGCTGGGCGCGAAGCTCCGCCGGCGGCTCGACGGCCGCGACCGTCTTCGCGGCGGCATCGCTGACCGGCTTCACCGCATGGGGATGCGCTACGCTGCCGTGCGCAAAGGCGCCGGTTGGCGCGAGCGCGACCAGCAGGAGGGCAGCCAGGGCAATGAAGGCCGATGTGAGGGTCCGTCCGGACATGTCGCCCAGATACACCGGGACCTTCCGCCTTGGGAAGCGGGTTTCCGTCCGGGCAAGGCGTGCATGGACGTTACGGTGGAAGCCGTGACATCAAGGCCGCACGCAGAACTTCGGTGAATTCGGGGCTTTTGCCGCCACCGGCTGTGTCGCAGGAATGACTTCACATTTTCCTGAATTGCGGCCGAAGGCTGCGGTCTTCGCCGGTGCTTTACGATGTCTCGCCCGGCTTGAGATGGCAACGCGTGGTCTCAGCTGCCGCGATAGGTGGTGTAGCTCCACGGCGAAACCAGCAGCGCCACATGATAATGCGCTGCCGGATCGGCGACGCCGACCCGGATCGGGACGGTTGTGAGATACGGCAGCGTGGCGGGCGTCGCGCCCTTCGCGAAGTAATCTCCGACGTGGAATATGAGTTCGTAGATGCCGCCCTTCAACTGCTCTGGCGGTACCACCGGCGCGTCGGTGCGGCCGTCATCGTTAGTGACAACAGTGGAGAGAAGGCGGGGGCGCCGCCCCTTGTCCAGCGCCATCACCTCGATCCTGACACCGGCGGCAGGCCGTCCGGCGGCGGTATCCAGAACGTGGGTCGTAATGCCGGCCATTTTGCCTCCAAACCAATTGCGCCGGCTTCCTACCACGTTGCCGCGGCATTGTGCTTCGTCAGAAAACTGAAGAAGTCACCGGTTTGGTCGGAGGCACGCGGCGCTCAGCGATGCGAGCGCCGTAATGGCCGGACCTTTGACGCCCGGCCGTTCGCTTTAGAATACGCCCTGCGGCTGCAGGCCCAGTTGCTGGGTGCCATAGAGCGCCGACAACGTGTCCCAATCGATGCTGGCGTGGAGCGCGGCGGCATTGGCATCGCGCCAGAAGCGCTGCACGCGGTTTTTCTCGTCGATCGCCTGCGCGCCGGACTTCTGGAAGATCTCGTTCACGACATCGGATGCGGTGCGGGCGGCAAAGCCGTGATTGCGCCGGATGCGGACGCGCAACTCGATGTCGGGCGTTCCGCCATTGCGGACGATGTCCTGGCCCTCGGTCAGGCTGGTCACCATCAGCGTGCGCGCGGCATCGATCTGCGCCGCGGTGCGTCCGATCAGGCTCTGGATCAGCGGCGACTCGGCGACCTTTTCGAACACACCGGGCCGCGCCATGCGCTTGGCGTCCCTGGCGCTCTCGGTGAAGGCATCGAGCGCGCCTTGCGCCATGCCAACGATCGGGGAGACGAGGGCGGTCGGGCCGAAGGTCGGATAGCCGAACCGCGCCTGAACGTTGTCGGGAATGTCGATGCCCGGCACCTTGCCGGAGAAGATCGCGCCGAGCGGCAGGATGCGGTGACGCGGCACGAATATCGGCTCGTTGACGTGGACCGTCTTCGAGCCGGTGGCCTGCAATCCGGCGACATTCCAGCTGTCGTGATCGACGATCACATCGCGCACCGGCACAAGACACCAGGCGAGGGTCGGCGGGCCTTCGGGGTTCGGGATCAGCGCGGCGAGGATCAGCCAGGTGGCGCTGTCGATGCCGCTGGCCCAGGGCCAGCTGCCGCTGATCCTGATGCCGCCGTCGTCCACCTCGACCTTCGGCGTCGGGATGTAGGAGACCGCGAGCAGATTGTCGGTGTCGTCCCACACTTCCTGCTGCGCTTCGAGCGGGAAGAATGCGGTCATCCAGCCGAAGCACACCGCCAGCGTTCCGCACCAGCCGGTCGAGCCGCAGGCGCGGCCGAGTTCGAAGCCGACCTGGGCAAGCTCCGCGGGCCCGTATTCGTATCCGCCGAAACGCCTGGGCTGCATCATGCGGAAGACATTCGTCTCGCGCAGCGCCTCCATGGTTTCGGCAGGGACGCGCTTGGCGCGTTCCGCGCTCAGCGCGCGGGCGCTGATGTCGGGCGCGAGCGCTCTGACCCTCGCGATGATCTCGGTGAAATCCGGTCGCGCCGCCTGCGTGTGAACGGTTGCGGAGCGTTTCGCTTCCTGCTGCATTCCGCTTCCTCCCTGAAAGCGTAACGTTCGTTACGGTACGCATTCTGACATGCGCATGGAGGCTTTGACAATGGCGAATTGTTTGCGTGGTCGGCGCGGCCAGCCCGAGCACGGCGCGCAAGACCCTGCCTATGCGCGCGTTGGATTGTTGCGGCCGCAACGGCTTGCCGGCGCGATGCAGAGAAGGGCAGGGATTTCCGGTGAAATCAGGGCCAGGCGCGATGCGATGATACCTGCGCGATAAGGCGGCCTGTGATCAGGAGGACTTCGCCTGCGTGGCTTTGGCGCGGCCGGATGCGGCGCGGCGCGGCGCAGCCTTCGTGCCGGCACCGGTGGCGCAGCCGCGGAGAAAGACCGAAACCGCAAGCTCGACGGTCTGGTCGATCCGCTTCGCGCGAGCCTTCTGGCTCGATGCCGATGTCAGCCAGCTCAGGATCTGCTCGCCGATCAGCATGTCATGAAACAGGATGGCGAGGCGGCGGGCATCCTGGTCGGTGCGAATGGTGCCGTTCTGCTGATGCAGCGCAATCCATTCGGCGAAGATGCGATACACCGTTTCCGGACCGGTCTGATAGAACAGCCGTCCCACTGCTGGAAACGTGCGGCCGATCGACGTCACCAGGCGGTGGAACGAAATGATCTGCGGCGTCAGCACCATCGCGACGAACGAGTGGGCGATGCGCGTGGCCTGTTCCTCCAGCGAGCCGATCGGTCGGGTGTCGATGTTGATCGTGACGTCCGAGCAGAGCTGCTGCACCACGGCCTCGAACAGCTTCGCCTTGTTGCCGAAGTTCGAATAGATCGTCTCCTTCGAGCCGCCGACCTGCGCGATGATGTCGTTGATCGACACGCTGTCGTAGCCGCGTTCCAGGAACAGCTTGGCGGCCGAGCGGACGATCTTCTCGCGCTTGATGGCGGTGCGCGGGCTGACGCCGGGGCTGCGCCCGGCAGCCGTCGCGGCCGGCTGTGATGCCGATTTCTTTAGCGATTCCATGGCCTAGGCTATGCCAATGAATCCGGTCCGACGCCAGCCGAAAACTTGTGACTAGCCGCGGCCGGACTTTTACCGTAACGTTCGGTACGGTACGAAATCAAGAACGTTCGGGAGGAGGTTGCCATGATCGAGGTTTCCAAGCGCATCCCTGTCAACGAACCCGGCCAGCCGGTGCTGACGCGCAGCGACGTCTGGAAGGGCCTCGTCATGAAGGCGGACAACGCACTGCCGTTCGTGCCGGCGATGACCCACTGCAAGGTGCTGAACCGCGAGAGCGATACCGTGTTCGTGCGCGAGATCGAGTTTCGCGGCGAACGGTGCCGCGAGCGCATTACGCTGGTCCCCGAGCAGCGGGTCGAATTCGTGCGGCTGGACGGTTCGGTGCTCGGCACCATCCTCAACCTGATCGAGGAGGACGAGAACGGGCTCGGCCTGCGCTTCAGCTTCAAGCTGAAGCTTGACGGCGTGGCCGATGGCAGCCCGGAGGAGGTCGAATACGGCAAGGTCGTCGAGCGCGATTACCTCAAGGCGGTCGATGCGACGCTCGCCGCCATCCGCAAGATGAAGGGCGCCCGCGATGCGCTGATCAAGCGCTATTACGAAACCGTCGATGCGATGGATCTCGAGCCCTTCAAGGCGATGCATGCGGACAAGGCACGCGTGTTCTTTGCCAATTTCCCGCCGGCCGAGGGCCCGGACCAGATCGCCGCTGCGATCGGCCAGTTCTGGTCGACCATCCGCGGCATGAGGCACACATTCGTCAACCGGTGGGACCATCCCGGCGAAACCATCCTCGAAGCCGCGGTGACCTACACGCGCCAGGACGGGCAGGAGGTGACGATCCCTTGCGTCAGCATCCTGCGGCCGGACGGCGAGAAGGTCGGCGAACTGCGCGTGTTCATCGACGTGGCGCCGGTCTATGCCGAGCAGCCCGGCCAGAAAATCGCGGTCTGAAGACAGCGGCTACGGCGCCGGGAGCTTTCCCTCCCGGCGTTCCGGTCGTCAGCGCCAGCCAAGCGCCGGTGCGATGTAGGTCAGGATCGACCGGATCACATGGGCATTGTAGTCGACGCCGAGTTGATTGGGCACGGTCAGCAGCAACGTGTCGGCTTCCGCGATGGCTTCGTCCTCCCGGAGCTGCTTGATCAAATCATCGGGTTCGGCCGTATAGCTGCGGCCGAAGATCGCCCGCGTCTTCTCGTCGATATAGCCGATGCTGTCCTGATCCTTGTTGCCGTCGCCGAAATAATCGCGGTCGCGGTCGTCGACCAGCGCGAAGATGCTGCGGCTGACCGAGACGCGCGGCGTACGCGTGTGTCCGGCTTCCTTCCAGGCTGCGCGATAGGCACGGATCTGCTCGGCCTGCTGAATGTGGAACGGCTTGCCGGACTCGTCGGTCTTCAGCGTCGAGCTTTGCAGGTTCATCCCGAGCTTGGCCGCCCAGACCGCGGTCGCATTCGACGCGGCGCCCCACCAGATGCGCTCGCGCAGGCCTTCCGAATGCGGCTCGACCCGCAACAGGCCCGGCGGGTTGGGAAACATCGGCCGTGGATTGGGCTTGGCAAATCCCTTGCCGAGCAGCACTTCCAGCAGCACCTCCGCATGGCGGCGGCCCATGTCCGCATCGTCCTGGCCCTCGGGTGGCTGGTAGCCAAAATAGCGCCAGCCATCGATCACCTGTTCGGGCGAGCCGCGGCTGATGCCGAGCTGCAGGCGTCCGCCGGCGATGAGGTCGGCGGCGCCCGCGTCTTCCGCCATGTAGAGCGGATTTTCGTAGCGCATGTCGATGACCGCGGTGCCGATCTCGATGCGCCTGGTCTTGGCGCCGATCGCCGCCAGCAGCGGGAACGGCGAGGCAAGCTGGCGCGCGAAATGGTGCACGCGGAAATACGCACCGTCCGCACCCAGTTCTTCGGCCGCGACGGCGAGGTCGATGGATTGCAGCAGCGCATCGGCGGCGGATCGCGTTTGCGAATGCGGTGAGGGCATCCAATGCCCGAACGACAGGAAACCGATGTTTTTCACAGGCTGAAGTCTTTGCGAGGCGCGGGGGTCTGTGCGAGGCGCGAGGTCTTTCGCCGGCGCTCTCGCGTGCCGCCCGCTACTCGATCCGGGGCACATCTAAGGGAGGATGGCGGAAATAGCCATGCCGCGCGGTTGGCTGTCGGCTGGCCTTAAGGCGCAGCGATGTTTGGTGAGGCGGTGGGCCGACGGGGCGTCAGGCGCCAGTCCCGGATGAGGCAGGGGCGCCTGCCTCGGACGCGCTCTTGGTATCGATCAGATCGACGAAACCCATTCCGATGATGGTGTCGTCGGTCTCGTCATCGTCAAAGGCGCGGATCCGGACGTGGAATGGCGAATTCCGGCGGCGGTTGCGTCTTGGGTCGTGAGGCGGATGGAGTCTGGTCATCGCAACAAAACGCGCGAGGCGCCCAGTCGTTCCGTGGCCCGGGCGGACGCAAACGCATCTTCCGGCGAAAACTGATTAGAAATTAATCAGAAATAACGCCATTGTATGCAATTCGGCCGTGCGGCTGGCCTGTTGCCGGCGTTGGCGGAAAGCGTGCTTCAGGCAGATTCTAACGGTAACTCAAGGGGTTGCTAAAATTCTCCGAGACCGCCAGCCGGCTGGCATGCGCCTTGCGGAGGTGTGTCCGAGGCCGCCCATAGAGGGACCCCGGAGGCACACCTATGAACCGCCGCGAATTTTTGAAATCGACCACTGCGATTGCCGCGACATCCGCCGTTTCAGCGCCCGCCATTTTCTCGCCCGCCAAGGCCCAGGCGCGATCCGAGACCATTCTGGTCGTGTCCGAAAGCGGACCCAACAACCTCGACATTCATGGCGTCGGCACCAACGTCCCCGGCTACGAGGTGGCCTGGAATTGCTACGATCGCCTGATCAGCCACGAGATGAAAACCGGGCCGGCCGGCCAGCCCTATTACGACAAGGACAAGTTCAAGCCCGAACTCGCCGACGACATGAACATCGGCGACATGTCCGTGACCTTCAAGCTGAAGAAGAACGCGACCTTCCAGGACGGCACGCCGGTCAAGGCCAAGGACGTGAAATGGTCGCTCGATCGCGCGGTGTCGGTCGGCGGCTTCCCGACCTTCCAGATGGGCGCCGGCTCGCTCAC
The DNA here is from genome assembly GCA_023387555.1 of Pseudomonadota bacterium. Lineage (GTDB taxonomy): Bacteria > Pseudomonadota > Alphaproteobacteria > Rhizobiales > Xanthobacteraceae > Pseudorhodoplanes. The sequence goes on along the minus strand of JAEWHY010000530.1, from coordinate 1,218 downwards.
CAAGCCCGAGCAGTTCGTCATCGTCGACGACAACACCGTGCGCGTCGACTTCATGAAGAAGGATCGCCTGACGATCCCCGATCTCGCGGTGGTGGTGCCCGCGATCTTCAATTCCGAACTCGTCAAGAAGCACGCGACCGAAAAGGACCCCTGGGGTCTCGAATACACCAAGCAGAACACTGCGGGCAGCGGCGCCTATCGCGTGACCAAGTGGCAGCCGGGCTCCGAAGTCGTTCTCGAGCGCTACGACGGCTGGAAGGGCGGCGAACTGCCGAAGGCGCGCCGCATCATCTGGCGCATGGTGCCGTCCGCCGGCAACCGGCGTGCGTTGCTCGAGCGCGGCGATGCCGACATCTCCTACGAATTGCCGAACAAGGATTTCGTCGAACTCAAGGACGCCGGCAAGCTCAACATCGTATCGACCCCGTTCTCCAACGGCTGCCAGTATCTCGGCATGAATGTGAAGAACGCGCCCTTCGACAACCCGAAGGTCCGGCAGGCCGTCGCTTATGCCGTGCCTTATCAGAAGATCATCGATGCCGTGCTTTTTGGCCTTGGCACACCGCTGTTCGGTCGTGCGCCCGGCGCGGCGACCCAGGTGGCGTGGCCGCAGCCGACGAGCTACGCCACCGATATCGCCAAGGCCAAGGCGCTGATGGCGGAAGCGGGCTATCCGAACGGCTTTGAAACGACGCTGTCGTTTGACCTGGGTTTTGCCACCGTCAACGAGCCGACCGCGGTGCTGATCCAGGAGGGTCTTGGCCAGATCGGCATCAAGACCACGATCAACAAGATCCCCGGCTCGAACTTCCGCACCGAACTGAACAAGAAGGTGCTGCCGCTCTATCTGAACGTGTTCTCGGGCTGGCTGGATTATCCCGAGTATTTCTTCATCTGGTGCTATCACGGCAAGAATTCCATCTTCAACACGATGAGCTACCAGTCGAAGGATATGGACGCGATGATCGACGGTGCGGTGGACGCCGCCGCCGTCGGCGACAAGGCGAAATACGAGAGGGACGTGAAGGGCTTCGTCGATCTCGCCTTTGCCGACATCCCGCGCATCCCGCTGTTCCAGCCCTATTCCAACGTCGCGATGCAGAAGAACATCTCCGGCTATCAGTACTGGTTCCACCGGCGGCTGGATTATCGCGCGCTGGTGAAGGCGTAACGTCAAACGCGGTGTGCTCCCTCCCCCTGAAAGGGGGAGGGTTGGGG
>JAEWHY010000528.1 GCA_023387555.1 Pseudomonadota bacterium | reverse complement strand
AGATAAGCCGAAGCGTTGATCGCCTGTTGGGACCGGAGCCCGGTGCCGCTCCCGAGAAGAACGAGGGTTGCAGTTAGGACGGCGAATGCCCTCAACATACGTGCTATCCGTGAGTTTGGGCTTGGTTGTTGTCAATGCCGATTTGGCCGCTTCGGAAGAACAGGACACCAACCGCAAGAAGGATCAGGCCCAGTATCATGGAGGCAAATTGCAAGAATGCGAACATGCTCACCTCGTCGAGACGTGCGGTAAGTGCGTTACTTCCGTCGAACTTTTGTAACATCGTGATCAACAGACCCTTGTTGATGAAGCTCAAGATCGCAGCGGCTGCGATGAATATCATTCCAGCTCCGATGAGAATGTTTCCTGTAAATGTCATTCTGCATTTAATTACAAACGCCATAGCACCGGCGATGGTGAGGATCGTTAGATTGATAATCTGGTCTCCCGCGCCGTTGATGACCGCGGCAATTTCATTCGCTTGATCGAAAGTCATGTGCCTACGCCTCCTTCGGATATTTTACTCGAAGGTTCGAGGATTTTCAACCTGAAGTTGCCATGACCCTCCTCTCCATCCAGTCCCATGTCGCCTATGGCCATGTCGGCAATTCCGCCGCGGTGTTCCCGCTGCAGCGGATCGGCGTCGACGTGTGGCCAGTCCATACCGTGCAGTTCTCCAATCATCTCGGCTATGACAGCTGGAAGGGCGAGGTGTTCGCCGCCGCGCATGTTCGCGATGTGGTGGCGGGTATCGCCGAGCGCGGCGCGTTCGCGGCGTGCGAGGGGGTGATCTCCGGCTACATGGGCTCGGCCGATATCGGGGAGGCGATCCTCGAGGCCGTGGCGCGTGTCAAGCAGGACAACCCGAATGCGAAATACTGCTGCGATCCGGTGATCGGCGACGACGAGAGCGGCATCTACGTCCACGATGACATCCCGGATTTCATGCGCACCCGTGCGCTCGCGGTCGCCGATGTGGTCTGCCCGAACCAGTTCGAACTCGGTGTCTTGACCGGGCTCGACACCGGCACCATGGACGGCATGCTCGCCGCGGTGGACTTCCTGCACGCGTTCGGCATCGGCACGGTCCTTGTGACCTCGGCGCTGATCGATGAAACGCCGGACGGGGCCATCGACATGATCGCTTCCGGCCCGGACGGCCAGTTCCGGCTGCGGACGCCGCGCCTGCCGATCGAGGTCAGTGGAGCGGGGGACACGATCGCCGCGCTGTTCTTCGCGCATTTCCTGCGCAGCAGTTCGGCGGCCGAGGCGCTGTCGCGTTCGGGTTCCTCGCTGTTCGGCGTGCTGAAGCAGACCGCCGCGCGGGGCGCGCGCGAGATGCTGCTGGTCGAGGCGCAGGAGGAGTTCGTCGCGCCATCGCAGGTCTTCAAGGCGGAGAAGCTTTGAATAGCTGTTACCTCGCTGAAACGAAGGTCGGCCTTGCGAGGCAACGGTGGTCGGGCCGGGGGCATTACTGTAAAAATCGTCACCCCACCTCCCGCTTTTCAGGGAGGAAGCACCGAGTTCATTCCATGCGCCGACGCTTCGTCACCCTCGACGTCTTTACGCACCGGCGCTACGCCGGCAATCCGCTGGCGGTGGTGCTGGAATCGGACGGGCTCGACAAGCCGCAGATGCAAGCCATCGCGCGCGAGTTCAATCTCGCCGAAACCGTGTTCGTGATGCAGCCTGCCAATCCCAATCATCGCGCGGCCTTGCGCATCTTCACGCCGGCGGCCGAACTGCCGTTCGCCGGGCATCCGACGGTCGGCACTGCGGTGCTGCTCGGCTGCATGAGCGGCTTCAATCGTGGCGCGCATGATCTCGTGCTGGAGGAAACCGTCGGGCTCCTGCGCTGCACGGTGGAGGCTCAGGGCAGGGAGTATGGCCGCGCCAGCTTCGTGTTGCCGCGCCTGCCCGAGCAAACCGGCCAGGCGGTGACCGTGCATGAGGCCGCGGCGGGGTTGTCGCTGAAGGATGACGAAATCGGATTTGGCCTGCCGTCGCGCTGGTCCGCCGGCGTGCCGGCGCATTTCGTGCCGATACGCGATCTCGACAGCATTGGCCGTGCCGAGCCTTCGTCGCAATTCGAGGCGGTGTTCGGCAAGGAAGGCCGCGCCGTGGTCTACCTCTATTGCGGCGAGACCGCAGAGCCCGCGCATCACTTCCATGCGCGCATGTTCGCGCCCGGTCTTGGCATTCGCGAAGATCCGGCAACCGGAGCCGCGGCGGCGGCGTTTGCGGGCGTCGTGATGGAGACCGCGCATCCCGCCGACGGCGCGCACCGCTTCGTCATCGAGCAGGGCTACGAGATGGGCCGGCCGAGCCAGATCGAACTTGGCATGACGGTGACGGATGGCGCGCTCGCACAGGCGACCATCGGCGGTGGCGCCATCATCGTCAGCGAAGGGCATATCGAGGCGTGATGGCCGCTAAGGTGCTTCACATCGAGACGCTCGATCTCACGGTCGGGCCGTTCGACTGGGCCTTCGCGCGCGAGCGCCGTGCCGAGATCGACGCGCATTTCGAGGCGATGCGGCGCGACACGCCGGCGCTGTGGAACGGGCGGGTGCTGCTGATGCACCGCTTTGAGATCGACGGCGGCTGCCTGCGCGGCCGCTATTTCGAGTCCGATTTCGCAAGCTTCATGGCCTGGCGCGACTTCGGCTTCCCCGATCCGGCTATCCGCAATTGCTTTGCGCTTGGCGCCCTGCAGGGTTCGGACGGCGGCTATGTGCTCGGCGTCATGGGCCGCGGGACGGCGAATGCCGGCAAGATCTATTTCCCCGGCGGTACGCCCGATCCGAGCGATGTCACTGGCGACCTCGTCAATCTCGAAGCCAGCGTCCGCCGCGAAGTGGAGGAGGAGACCGGGATTGCGCCGGAAGCGCTCGCAATCGACAAAGGCTGGCTCTGTGTGATGGCCGGACCGCTGATCGGCCTGCTGAAACCGATGACATTACGTGAGCCGGCCGAGCGCTTGCGGGAGCGGATCCGCGCCCATATCGCATCCGAGATCGAGCCGGAACTGGCCGACGCCTTCGTCGCGCATGGCGCGGCTGACATCGACCCGATGATGCCGGCCTTCATCCAGGTGTTCCTGCGCAGCACCGCGCGCTGACCGCGCTTGCCAAAGCATCCGGATGGGCGTGAAGTGGGTGGATGAAGTTCGAAGCCCTTGCCCGCCGATACCGCATCGACAGCCCGGACAAGTTCAAGCTGTCCCATGTCGATCCCGGCGATAGCGCGGGCCTTGCCATCGACAAGGACGAGGCGAGCGAGATGCTGAAGGAGAGCATCCGCAAGCTCGCCGAATATCAGCAGAGGCTTTACGCGCAGGATCGCTGGGCGGTGCTGGCGATCTTCCAGGCGATGGATGCAGCGGGCAAGGATTCGGCGATCGGACACGTCATGTCCGGCGTCAATCCTCAAGGCTGCCAGGTCTATTCCTTCAAGGCGCCGACCACGCAGGAACTCGATCACGACTTCATGTGGCGCACCACCATCGCCATGCCGGAACGCGGGCGGATCGGGATTTTCAACCGCTCCTATTATGAGGAGGTGCTGGTGGCGCGCGCGCACCCCGAAGTCCTCGCCAAACAGAAACTGCCGCCGAAGCTTGTCGGCAAGGATATCTGGAAGGAGCGCTACGAGGACATCCGCGCCTTCGAGACGTATCAGGCGCGCAACGGCACGTTGATCCTGAAATTCTTCCTGCATGTGTCGAAGGACGAGCAGGCCAAGCGGTTCCTCGAGCGCATCGACGATCCGACGAAGAACTGGAAGTTCAGCATGGGCGATGTCACCGAGCGCCAGCGCTGGGACAATTACATGCGCTATTACGAGGAGACGATCCGCGAGACCAGTCGCCCGCACGCGCCGTGGTTCGTGGTGCCGGCGGACAAGAAGTGGTTCACGCGGCTGGTGGTGGCTGCGGCCCTGGTGGAGGGGCTGGAAAGCCTTGATCTGCATTTTCCGCAGGTCGACGACGCCACGCGTGCCGAACTCAAGACTGCGCGCGCTGCGCTTGTGGCGGAATTGCCTGAGAAAAAGCGCGGCAAGAAGGGCGAAGGCAAGGACGGCAACGGCAAGGACGGCGGCAAGAACGGCGGCGGCAAGCAGGGCTAGCCCGCGGGCCTGTTGCCGGCCCCTCCCGCCCGCAGACGCCGAACGGCCAGCCGGATCCCGAGCCTCGGGTCTTGTGTGCCGGGTCTTGAGCCTCGGGTCTTGAGCCTCGGGTCTTGCCGAAACACCCCAAGCTCCGCTAAAAAGCCCCTGCAAACTGGCGGGGTCAACACTAAATTCACCCGCATCCGGGATGCTAACGGTCGGTTTTTCGAGGGTTTTCGGCATGTCCGCGCAGGACTTCCATCGCGCGACGAAACGGGGGGTGCAGAGCGCCCTGTCCGATGCTGCCCTCATTCTCGGCGGTCTTCTGCTCCTTACGCGCCCCTGAGGGCCGGCTGGGCATTGCTGCCTGGGCGCTCAGGGGTGCTGCGACGGATAACCCCGGATAGGCGCCCTGAAGCGGCGCGCAACAAGACAAGGACCTGATCCATGAGCACGGCCAACGATGCGGCCACGACCGCCGTCACCCAGCGTTCCGACAAGGACCGCGTTGTCATCTTCGACACCACCCTGCGCGACGGCGAGCAATGCCCCGGCGCCACCATGACCCATGACGAGAAGCTGGAAGTCGCCGAACTGCTCGACGAGATGGGCGTCGATGTCATCGAGGCCGGCTTCCCGATCGCCTCGGAAGGCGATTTCGCCGCCGTGCAGGAGATCGCGCGCCGCACCAAGAACGCCGTGGTCTGCGGGCTCTCGCGCGCGGCGCCCAAGGACATCGACCGCTGCGGCGAGGCCATCAAGCCGGCGGCGCGAAAGCGCATCCACACCTTCCTGTCTACCTCGCCGGTGCACATGAAATACAAGCTCCAGAAGGAGCCGCACGAGGTGTACGAGATGGTGATCGCGCAGGTGACGCGCGCGCGCCAGCACACCGACGACGTCGAATGGTCGGCCGAGGACGGCACCCGCACCGAGCACGACTTCCTGTGCCGCTGCGTGGAGGCCGCAATCAAGGCCGGCGCCACCACGATCAATATCCCCGACACGGTCGGCTATACCGTGCCGGAGGAATATTTCGCGCTGTTCCAGATGCTGCGCGAGCGCGTGCCGAATGCCGACAAGGCGATCTTCTCGGCGCATTGCCATGACGACCTCGGCATGGCGGTGGCCAATTCGCTGGCCGCGGCGCGGGCGGGCGTGCGCCAGATCGAATGCACCATCAACGGCATCGGCGAGCGCGCCGGCAACGCCGCGCTGGAAGAAGTCGTGATGGCGATCCAGACCCGCAACGACGTGCTGCCGTTCTGGACCGGGATCGACTCGACGATGCTCACCCGCGCGTCCAAGCTGGTGTCCGCCGCGACCTCCTTCCCGGTGCAGTTCAACAAGGCGATCGTCGGCCGCAATGCCTTCGCGCATGAGAGCGGCATCCATCAGGACGGCATGCTGAAGAACACCCAGACCTACGAGATCATGACGCCGGAAAGCGTCGGCGTGAAGCAGACCTCGCTGGTCATGGGCAAGCACTCCGGGCGTCACGCCTTCCAGCACAAGCTGGAGGAACTGGGCTACAAGCTGGCCTCCAACCAGCTGGAAGACGCCTTCGTGCGCTTCAAGGCGCTGGCCGACCGCAAGAAGCATATCTACGACGAGGATATCGAGGCGCTGGTCGACGAGGAGATCGCGCACGAGCACGATCGCATCAAGCTGCAATCGCTGACCGTGATCGCCGGCACCCGCGGTCCGCAATCGGCGACGCTGGAACTCGACATCGACGGCCGGCACCAGACCATCCAGTCGACCGGCAACGGCCCCGTGGATGCGATCTTCAACGCCATCAAGGCGCTGGTCCCGCATGACGCGGTATTGGAACTGTACCAGGTCCATGCCGTGACCGAAGGCACCGACGCACAGGCCGAGGTGTCGGTCCGGCTGGCGCAGGACGACTATTCGGTCACCTCGCGCGGCGCCGATCCCGATACCCTGGTCGCATCGGCGAAGGCCTATCTCGGCGCGCTGAACAAGCTGACGAGCAAGCAGAACCGCAATAGCGAAAGCGGACACCGCCGGATCCATTCGACGGACGTCGGATAAGGCTTATGGCGAGCCCTCCCTCCCGATGCGGAGGGAGGGCGCTTTTAAATGCCGCCGCGCTTGTCTTCGGAGGCAGCGCCGGACCTGCGCCGTTCGTCCGGTGGCCGCAGTGGCCGGTGTGAGGTCCCCGAGACGGACCAACAGCATCGAGAATCCGTTCCGGCGATCTGACGCCTTGCAGCCGCGAAATCGCCGCAGACCCGGTCATCGTCGCAATACCGCCGCATTAAGTGGCGGATTCTGAAAGATATCTTGATCCGACAGGATCGAACCTTTCACCATTCGCGGTTGAGCCGTCCCGACGTGTGCGCTATCCCGCATCGCAGCAATCAAGGACATGCGGGGTTTCCGATGTGGAAGGCCTTAGTCGCCGGCCTGTTCGCGCTGGCGTTTTCTGGATCGATCATGGCCGCTGGACCGGCGGCAGCCGACACGGGCCGCCTGGAAGCTGGCATTGCACGGTTCAAGGCGGCCCTTCGCCTGACGCCTGCCCAGGAGAAACACTGGCCGCGCGTTGAAGCGGCCCTGCGCTCGATCGTCGGCGACGGCGAGCGTCAGCAGGTGGCCGATGCGTCCGGCAATCCCGGCTTTTTCCGCCGCGTCGGGGCGAGGGCGACCGACATGGCGATGAGCGCCGCGTCGATGCGCCGGCTGGTTTCGGCGGCGCGGCCGTTGGTCAAGTCGCTCGACGAAAACCAGAAGCGCGAGGCGGTGACCCTCGCGCGGGCCATGGGCTTCGGCAGCATCGCGGCGCGCCTGCAGTAACGGTATCGAATGCGGGGGATGAGCGAGGGCGGCCCGGAAGGGTCGCCCTTTCTCGTACCTCGTGTCCGGTGCCTCTTATCCCGGTGCCTCTTATCCCATGTCGCGCTTTGCCTCGGCGACCAGCGCGGACAGATCGGCGCGGGTGTCGCTGGCCTCGGCGGTTTGGGGCAGGGCGGCGGGTGGCGCGATATCGCGATGCCGCATGATGCCGACGACGATCAGGATCGCGGCCAGCGGCGAAACCGCCAGCGCCCAGGTGTCGTCCGGATAGAACAGCACGAAGAACGACAGGGCAGCGATCAGCAGGCGAATGGCGAGATCGGATGGCGCGCTTCTGAGGAACCGGCCGAACATCGCGAAAGCGACGCCACTGGTGCCGACCAGCACGACGAAGGAATCCGCGATCTGCGCCCAGCCCGTCGTCACGACCATGTTGGAACGGGTGAAGATCGCGAACGTCATCAGCGTGATCGGCAGGCAGATCTTCAGCGCCTCCCACATCGTGCGCATGAACGAAGCTTCGGCGATGCGCGCGGAGACCGCGGCCGTCAGCGAGGTCGGTGGCGACAGCTCGCCCCAGACCGAGATGAGGAAGACGAAGAAATGCGCGACCCACGGGTTGACGCCGAGGCCGGTGAGCGGCTGGACGATGACCACGGCGCCGATGATGTAGGTCGCGGTCGGCGGCAGTCCGGCGCCGACCAGCCAGCCGAAGATATAGGCCATCAGCACCATGGCCATGATGTTCCAGGCGCCGAGGTCGAGCAGCGTCGCGCCCATCCGGTTGATGAAGCCGGTCACCGTGAACAGACCGATCATGATGCCGAGCGTCGCCAGCAGCAGCGTCAGGTAGGAGGTCATGTCGCCGTGTGTCTCGATGCTGAGGCGGATGCATTCGAGCAGCGACTGGTCGGCGACCTCCGGATCCTTCAGCACATGCTTGAAGTAGAGGAATGCCGCCATCAACAGGACGAACATGAAAGCCGCGGTATAGAGCGCGGCCAGCAGTTCCCCGATCCCGAGATAGCCCATCAGGAACAAGAGATAGAGCACCGAGACGAAGAAGATCGCGGTCTTGACCTGGTCGTAGCGCGCGACCGGGGGCGGCGAGACTTCGTCGCGCGGCAGCAGACGCACGCACAGCAGATAGACCGCAAGCGCCACGCAGCCGTAATAGACCAGCGCCAGCGCAAAGCCGCGGGCCACCACGTCCCAGTAGGGGACGCCGAGGAAATCCGACATCAGGAATGCGCCGACGCCCATCATCGGCGGCATCAGCAGCCCGCCCATCGACGCCGAGGTTTCGACCGCCGCGGCGAAGGTGCCGGGCACCCCGTAACGCTTCATCAGCGGAATCGTGATGCTGCCGACGACCACAGCGTTGGCGGAACCCGAGCCGGACACGGTGCCGACCGCGAGCGATCCCATCACCGCGGTCTGCGGCACCATCTGGCGCGACCGGCCGGCCAGCCGCCGCATTACCGCGATCATGGCGCTTTGCGCGCCGAAGCCGCGGGCGGCAGCGGCGAGCAGGAGGAAGGCCGCGATCAGGGTGAGCGCCAGTTGTCCGTAGATGCCGTAGATGCCGGTCGACATCTCGACGGTGCTGGAGGTGACGACGCGATAGAATGTCGTGCCCGGGTGCCAGAAGAAGTCGATCGGGCTGAGATAGCCGAAGAGCGTATAGAAGACGAGGAACAGGTTGATCCAGAACAGCGCCGGATGCGCGAGCCGCGACAGTTCCATCACCAGGAGGAAGATCAGGAGGCCGCAGATGAAATCTTCCGGGGTGTAGGAGCCCTGACGATAGATCGCGATATCCTCGAACTCCCACCAGAAGTGCCAGAACGCGTAGGCGGCGATGGCGATGTAGATCACGACGATGACGTCGTTGATGCGTGGCGGGAGCCACCGGTAGAAATAGTCCTCGCGGTACATGAACAGGACTTTCAGGATCACCGCGATCGGGATCAGACGGGCGGCGAGTTCCTGCGGGCCGCCGGCGCCGGTGTAGAAATAATACAGCAGCCAGGTCAGCAGGACGGCTGAGAAGAAAAGAATGACGTTGCTGAGGCTCAATTGCCTCCGGATCCCCTCGGACACCATTGCCGTCCCCATCCTCGGCTTATTTTTGATTTCAACCCGCGCCCGATGATGCACGCGAGCCCGGGCCACGCATCAGCGCGCGCTCAAACAGCGACGAAGCGGATGCGCTTCCCCCGCGCATCCGCCTTGCCCCGGTGTCAGCCGATCAGCCGATCAGCTTCCGGCCTTTGCGATCGTCCACTTGTCGTCCCAGGCCTTTTGTTCCTTCAGGAACTTTGCGAGGCCGGGATGCACCGGGACTTTTGGATTGGCGTTGATTCCGGACACCTGCATGCCGACGAAATCCTTCGCCAGTGGCGCAAAGCCTGGATCAGCTTTCACCAGGGCGTCCCGATTGTTGTAGAAGCCGTTGACGAGCCGGTAGACCACGTCTTCGGGCATGTCGGCGCGCATGTTGAATGCGAACAGGATCGGGACGCCCATGATCTTCTGGACGCCCACATCCTTCGAGAATACCGACGGATTGACCTCGACCACGCTCAGTCCCGCGGACTTCAGCTTGGCGACTTCATCCGGGCACGGATTGATGACCTTCACATCCATGCGGATTTCGGCCTCTTTCCAGTAGGGAACCAGCGAGGCGCCGGCGGTGGTGTAGGCGACGGAGGCGGCGATCGTGCCGGCCTTCAGCGCATCGGCCTGTGTCTTCGGATCGATCTGGACATGCTTGAAGTCGTAACCCAGCGCCTTGTAGGTGCGCAGGAAGTTCGCCCAGTTCATGAAGCCCGCCGGCGAGAAGAAGGTCGGCTTGCCGCTGAGGTCCTTCAGGCACTTGTACTGGGCGGCCTTGTCGGCCGGCACCGCCATGAAGGTTTCCATCGGGTAGGCGTACCAGGTGTGCACCAGCATGCCCTTGCCGGGCTTGTAGTTCTTGAAGCCGCCCTCGGCACCGTAGAGTTCGGTCATGCCGATGTCGGCGGTGTATCCGAGCTCGCCATTGCCATCCATCGTGGCCTTCATTGCCGCCGTGGTGGCAGGGTAGGGATTGACGGTGATGGTGTATTCGCCGCCGAGCGCCTGTTCGGCGATCTTCACCAGTGACGCGGCGACCTTGTAGCCATAGGTGTCGACGCTCGCCGTCGCGAGCCGGATCGACTTGCGCTCCTGCGCATTCAACGACGGTGCGGTGGTTGCGGAAATGGCGATCGCCAGGCCAGTTGCCGATAGCGCCAGAAGCGCCCTGCGCTTGAGCTGCTGCATTACGTCTCTCCCTTAACGCTTTATTTTTCCGGCATTACTGCCGGCCGCCGGATTGCCCGGCATGAGCAAAGTCTAACCGAGGAAAAACCCGGGTGCTCGGAAAAAAGCGGCTTTCAGGGCAATTGGCCGCGTTTGACGCAGGACGACGGTCCCCCCGCCGACGATGTCGAACTGGCCGGAACCTGTCCGATATTTAAGTTGAAGGTGAAAGGCGCCGTGCTTTTATTAACGAGACGGATTTCCGGATGCGAACGCCAGCGGGCGGATTTACAGCGGTCGCGGCGTCATCTCACCGGAAGCAGACTACGGAAGCGGTGATCATCAGTAGCCCCCCAGCCCCTGATCGCCGCCACGCAGGAGGCCGCCGGGACCCCCCGCCCGGCGGCCTTTCCTTTTTGCGGGCCGGCAGCGAGAGGCGGATTTCCTGCCGAGGAAGAGGCGCGGGGCTCCGCGGCCGGATGCGACTCTCTCCCCATTCTGATGCTTGATTCGGTTTGCTTTCGGCTGGGCGGGACCTGGACCCGCGCGCGTCGACGGCGGAGCCGTCAGGCCGACGGAGCATAGCGGCCGGAGGGCGGACGGAGATGTGAGGCGGTCTCGGCGGGGACGGGCCGCCACGGACTCTGGAAGGCGCGCTGGCCGGAAAGCGGCCGTTGACGGGTGCCGCCGAAAACCGAGGAATTGCGATGCCGAACAGGTCCGGCAAGCTGGCGCTATAGC
>JAEWHY010000516.1 GCA_023387555.1 Pseudomonadota bacterium | reverse complement strand
GCACCAGATGGCCCGCGACCACGCCGAACAATGGGGTCAGGAATGTGAAGGCCGAAAGACGGCTGGCCGAATATTTCGCCACCATCTTGAACCAGATCAGGAAGGTCAGGGCGACCACCCACAGGGTCTGATAGAGCAGCGAGGTCACCGCCACCGCGCCCGGCATCTGCGTTATCTGTTCCCCGAACAGCCAGGCCGACAGGGCCAGCATCGGAACCGATGTGACGAGCTGATATTGCAGGGTCTTTTCCGGTGCGGCCTGCGCCAGACGGCTCGATTTCACCATCAGCGTCGTCAGTCCCCAGGCAATTCCGCCGGCCAGCGCCAGCGCATCGCCGAACATCTGCTGCGGATTGGCCGCAGGGGTCGGCACGCCGAATGCAAGCATGAGCCCTGCGAAGGACATCAGCAGGCCCGCCCATTGCGTCCAGCGGAAGCGGTCGCTCGGCACCAGGAAATGCGAGCCGAGCACCACGACGAACGGGGCGACATAGATGAACAGCGAGGCGCGGCTCGCGGTGGTGAACAAGAGACTGCGATAGATGAAGATGAATTCCAGCCCGAACCCGATGCCGACAAGAATGCCGACAGTCAGCGTGTTCCCGCGCAGGTCGAGCGAGATGCCGCGCCAGCGCGCATAAGCCCAGATCACCAGTGCGGCGCCCGCAGACCGGATCGCCGCTTGCGTCAGCGGCGGAATGTCGGGGAGCGCAAGCTTCACCGCGACCTGGTTGAAGCCCCAGCACAGGCACAGGAACACGATCAGCACGGTGGCGCCCAGTTCGAGCGGGCGCGTTGCCGCGGTGTGCGGTGCCTGTGTCGCGGACGTCATGAGCAGGTTCCCGGCGGCGATCCTTGCGATTTGTAAGGCAGGATCGGCCCGCCCGATAGTCGTGCGGCGGGATACCCGCTATCTGCAATTCCCGCAGATGCCGGTGATTTCGATGACCGGCGCCTTGGGCGCAAAGCCGGCGGCGCGGGTCGCGTTGGTGAGCGATTCCGCAACCGCCTGCGACGGCGCCTCGCCGACTTCGCCGCAGCGCTCGCAGATCAGGAACACGACAAGGTCGCCGGCCTCGTGCCGGTGTCCGCACGCGAGATAGGCGTTGCGGCTTTCGATCCGGTGCGCCAGCCCGTTTTCCATCAGGAAATCCAGCGCGCGATAGACCGTGATCGGCGCATGGCGGGTGCCATGCCGTGCCGCCCGATCGATGATCTCATAGGCGCCGAGCGGCTTGTGACTTTCCAAGAGGACCTCCAGCACCTGCCGGCGCGTCGGGGTCAGGCGCTGCGCCCGCTGGTTGCACAGTGTCTCGGCGTACCGGAGCGCGTCGGCGCTGCAGCGGTTGTGGTCATGATCGGGCGCGGGGAAGACCGGGCTGCTCATCCCTTTGTCATATAGGCCCCGGTTCGAACCGCAAGAACGTGATATGGCGCAAATCTGTTTTGCAATGCACAATTTGGTTTATTGCAACGCAGCAAAACTGGCCTAGCTTGGTTTTCAGTATCCACAACCTGGAACCTGAATGCTGAAGGATATGTCCGCCGGCGTGAACCGGTTTTTGCTTGGCCTTCGCCCGCGCCCCGGCGCCAAACGGGTCAACCTGGCGCTGCAGGGCGGCGGCGCCCATGGCGCCTTCACCTGGGGCGTGCTGGATCATTTTCTGGAGGATGGCCGGCTGGTCTTCTCCGGCGTGTCCGGGGCCTCGGCGGGCGCGGTGAATGCGGTGATGCTGGCCGACGGCATGGCGCGCGGCGGACCTGACGAAGCGCGCAAGCGCCTTGCGGAATTCTGGCGGGCGGCAAGCCACGACGGCGGCCTGCCGGGACCGCAGCGTGCGGTGCTCGATCGCGTGTTCGCGATGTTTCCGGCCGGCGGCTCGCCGATCCAGCTCTTCGTCGATGCGATGGCGCGGCTGATGAGCCCCTATGACTTCAACCCGCTCAACATCAATCCGCTGAAATCGCTGATCGAGCGCTTCGTCGACTTCGACGCGATCCGCCATAACGCCGCGATGGAACTCTTCATCTCCGCGACCAATGTGCATAGCGGACGGATGCGGGTGTTCCGGCGCGAGGACATCAGCGCCGACGTGGTGATGGCGTCAGCGGCACTGCCGCACGTGTTCCGCGCGGTGGAGATCGACGGCGAACCCTATTGGGACGGCGGCTTCACCGGCAATCCGCCGATCCTGCCGCTGATCGAAGACAACAGCGACGATGTGCTGCTGATCCAGATCGCACCTTTGCGGCACGACGATACGCCGACCTCGGCGCGCGACATCCTCAATCGCGTTAATGAAATCGCATTCTCGTCCTCGCTCGCGGCGGAGTTGCGGGCGCTGGAATATGTCGGCCGCGGCCAGGGCCGTAACACGGCGCGGCCCGCGCCGGCGATCAATGTGCATCGCATCCAGCTCGAGGGCTTCGACAAGCGGCTGCGGGGATCGCGCCTGAAGACCGATTACGAGTTCTTTGCGTTGCTGCATCGGGCCGGCCGCAGAGCCGCGCGGCGCTTCCTCGACCGGCATTTCGACGACATCGGGCACCGTTCGACGCTCGATCTCGTCAAGGAAAATGCGGCGTAGCGAACGTCTCTCCGCAAACAGCGAGCGGGAACGGGCGATGACATCGTGCTAAAAGCAGTCCCATGACCTCGCACACGCCCCTTCTCACCATCGAAGCCGGTCAGGCTCACATCGACCTCCTGATCGACGACATCACGACGCTCGGCGTCGATGCGATCGTCAATGCCGCGAACGCCGCGCTTGCGCCCGGCGGCGGTGTCTGTGGCGCGATCTTCCGGGCGGCGGGCGCCGAGCTTGAGACCGAATGCGAGAGCCTCGGCGGCTGCGATACCGGGGATGCGAAGATCACGCGCGGCTATGGCCTCAAGGCCGCCCACGTGATCCATGCCGTCGGTCCGGTCTGGAGCGGCGGCGAGGACAACGAGGATGCGCTGCTCGCCTCATGCTATCGGCGTTCGCTGGAGCTGGCGGCTGTGCACCGGCTCACCAGCATCGCCTTCCCCGCCATATCGACCGGCATCTATGGCTTTCCCGCCGACCGCGCCGCGCGCATTGCCACCGGCACATTGGTGTCCGAATTGTCGGCGCAGCCAACCGGGATCAAGCGCGTCGTGCTGTGCTGCTTCGATGCAAAATCCGCGCAGAATTACGTCGAGGCGTTCGCGGAGATGGGGCTGGGCTGAGCACGTCGGTTCTGCGCACCCGAATTTCGGCCGATTTGCAGGCCAAAGTCGTTGCGCGGGCGGCCGGAGAATATTTGATGCGCAAGCTTTTGCTGCAGGCCGCCATCGCCGTGGCGCTGTTCGCGGCCCCGATCCACGGTCACGCGGAGGAACAGGCCGCGCCATTCGCGGAGGCCGGCCGCAAGGCCGATGCGGCGCTCGGCGCGCTGAGTGGCAGCATTCCGCCGGCCGAACTGCTCGATCAGGCCGAGCGCATCGCCGCCAAGTATTTCTATGACCCGGCCGGGCTGAAGCCGTTTCTCGATACGGTGAAGGCCGGCCGCGAGAGCGCGCAAACCACAGTGGAAGCCGGTCGTGTGATCGCGGACGCGCTGCGCGCGCTCAAGGTTTCGCACACCACGCGCTACACGCCGGACCAGATCGAATACTACGAGCTGCTCGACGTCTTCCAGACCCGCGGCCATCGGGCGACGCGGGCGATGCATGACGGTCACATCGCCTATGAAGGCATCGGCATGGTTACGCGCCCGATCGCGGGCCGGCTGTTCGTGTCCCATGTCTACGATGGCGGACCGGCGGCAAAGGCCGGGCTGCGCGTCGGCGACGAGATCGTAGCGGTGGACGGCAAACCGTATCACCCGATCGATTCATTCAAGGGGCGGGCCGGCGGCGCGGTTGCGCTCCGGATCAGGCGACAGGCCGATGCGGATAGTGTTGCTCTCGATGTGCCGGTGGTCTGGCTGCGGCCCAATGTGTCGCTGTCCGATGCGATCCGCAACAGCGTGCGCGTGATCGAGAAGGATGGACTGCGGATCGGAACCATCCGGCTGTGGACTTATGGCTCGGAGAACATGCGCGGTCTCCTGAACGAGCTTCTGGCCTCGGAGCCGCTGCGCAATGCCGACGGCTTGGTGCTCGATCTGCGCAGCCGCTGGGGCGGTTACGGCAGCGAGGCGGCGGACCTATTCCTCAGCGAGACGCGCGACATGACGATCACCGGACGCGACGGCAAGGAGCGCGCGCTGGTGTCACGCTGGCGGAAGCCCATGGTCGCCATCATCGATCAGGGCACGCGGTCGAGCATGGAGATCATCGCCTATTCGTTGCAGCAGGCCGGCATCCCGCTGATCGGCTTGCGGACCGCGGGCGCGGTGCTCACGGTGCGCTCGTTCCTCCTGAACGACGACAGCCTGATGCTGCTGGCCGTCAACGATGTGAAGCTCGATGGCCGGCGCTTCGAAGGCATCGGCGTCAAGCCCGACATCACGGTGCCGTTCGACCTGCCTTATGCGGACGGCGCCGATCCGCAATTCGATCGCGCGGTGACCGAACTGCAGCGCCGTATCAGGATTTGAAATGCTTCAGGTCGCGCGGATCAGCCGTTCCGCCACCGCCACGCAGCCGATCAGGCCCGGCTCCTCGCAGGTGATCAGCGCCGTCGGGATCGCCTTGAGCATCGCCTCATACGGCGGATGACGTTCGAAGGCGGCCCGGAACAGCCGCGGATCGAACAGCGGGCCGAGGCCGGTCGCAACGCCGCCGGCGATATAGACGCCGCCGGTGGCGCGGAACGTCAGCGCCATGTCGCCGGCGAAGCGGCCGAGCAGCCGCACGAACATCGCCACGCTCGCGCGCGCGGAGCGCTCGCCGGCGCGGGCCTGCCGAACGATCATCTCCGGCGCCACCCGCAGCGTGCCGGGATTCATCGCCTCGTGCAGCGCCGCGAGGCCGGCACCGGACAAAACCCGTTCGGCCGACAGCGGCGCGATCTTTTCCGCGAGCCGATGGAAGATGATGGCCTCGTCGGCATAGGCCGGACCGAACGACGAATGACCGGCTTCGCTGGCGATCACATGCACGCCATAACCGGTTCCCTGGCCGGCCGGCACCAGCGCGGCGACACCGAGACCGGTGCCCGGACCGACTACCAGCTTCACGCCGTCCGGAAACGCGCCGTCGTCGCCGATCACCTGCAGGTCGTCGCCATGCAGTGACGGCAGGCCCCACGCCAGCGCCTCGAAGTCGTTGACCGCATGGATCGGCGAAAGCCCGAACCGGGCGGAGAGATCGCGTAGCCGCACACACCAGTTGCGATTGGTGAGCACGATCTCCTCGCCGCAGACCGGCGCCGCCAGCGCCAGCACCGCCGCACGCGGACGCTGCGGTGCGCCGTCGAGCAGACGCGCCAGCACGCCTTCCGGCCCGTCGACGCTGTCATTGGGGATGGTGACGATACGCTCGGGCCGCCGGCCGGGCGACGCGAACGCCGCACGGCTGGTGGTTCCGCCGATATCGGCAATCAGGATGTCAGCCATCGTTTCCCGTCATGCGCGGGCTTGACCCGCGCATCCATTCATAAAGAAGGCCTTTGCGTCGATGGATGGCCTGGTCAAGCCCGGCCATGACCGGGGTCACTTGTCCTCCGCCACGAATACCTCGCGGGCGATCCGGAACGAATCCACCGCGCAGGGCACGCCGGCGTAGATCGCGACCTGCAGGAACACCTCCATGATCTCGTTCTTGGTCACGCCATTGGTCAGCGCGCCCTTGATGTGCGCCTTCAGTTCGTGCGGCCGGTTGAGAATGGAAATCATCGCAAGGTTCAGCATCGAGCGCTGCTTGAGCGGCAGCCCCTCGCGGCCCCAGACATTGCCCCAGCAATATTCGGTGACAAGTTCCTGCAGTGGCCGGTTGAAGTCGTCGACGTTGCTCAGCGCGGCATCGACATAGGCATCGCCCAGCACCTTGCGGCGGATCGAAAGCCCCTTGTCGTACATCTCCTTGTTCATGGTCGTCTCCCCTCGTTGGCGTTTGTCGTGAATTCGGCGCGAATGGCGTCGGTATGTTCGCCCAGCGCAGGCACACGTCCGTAGTGCCGCTGGCCTTCGATGATCGGCGCCGGTGCCGGCATCGTAGCCGGCCCGCTCGGCGTCTCGACCTCGATGCGCCGCAGATGCGGATGCGCCGAAAGCAGCGCGCAATCGTTGACGCGGGCGAAGGCGATATCGGCGTTGTCCAGCATGGCGATCAATGCCGCGACATCATGGCGCGCGAAGGCCACGGCGACGGCGGCGTCTGTCTCCTTGCGGTGGACGACGCGCTGGATGCTGGTTGCGAATTTCGGGTCGGTGCCGAGCGCTGCATCGCCGAGCACGCGCTCGGCCAGCACGCGCCATTCGCGGTCGTTCTGGATCGAGATCAGAATGTCGGCGCCGTCCTTCGACTTGAACACGCCATAGGGCGCGATCGCCGCATGCGCGAGGCCGATCCGCTTGAACGGATGGCCGCCCTCGTGCGAGAGCAGCGGCACCGTCATCCATTCCGCCATGGCGTCGAACAGCGACACCTGGATCGCCGCGCCCTCGCCGGTGCGGCCGCGCGCGATCAGGGCTTCCAGGATCGCCTGATAGGCATTCATGCCGGCGCCGATGTCGGCGACGGAAAATCCGACCCGCGCCGGTGCGTCCGGTCCGCCGGTGATGGAGGCCAGTCCGACCTCGGCTTGCACGAGGAGATCGTAAGCCTTGCGCGCGGTGTAGGGGCCGCTCTCGCCGTAGCCGGAGATCGAGCAGCAGATCAGCCGCGGATATTGCTTGCGCAATTGCGCGATCGGAAAGCCGAGCTTTGCGATCGCGCCGGGCTTGAGATTCTGCATGAACACATCGGCCTTCGCGAGCAGCGCGGCGAACAGCGCCTTGTCCTCGGCGCGGCCGAGATCGAGCACGACCGATTCCTTGCCGCGATTGAGCCAGACGAAGTTGGCGCTCTCGCCGTGCACATAGCTGTCATAGCCGCGCGCGAAATCCCCTTCCGGCCGCTCGATCTTGATGACGCGCGCGCCGGCGTCGGCGAGGCGGCAGGTCGCCTGCGGCGCCGCGACTGCCTGTTCGAGCGAAACCACGAGGAGGCCGGAGAGGGGAAGGGTCATGGGTCTACGATCATTCCGGGGCGTCGCGAAGCGACGAGCCCGGAATCCAGGCCCGCGGGCGCCGCGCTTGTCGCCTCTGGATTCCGGGCCCGCGCCTTCGGCGCGGTCCCGGAATGACGGTGAAATAATCGAATATCGATCACGTCAGAACTTGTTCTTGCGCTCCCGAATCTCCCGGAACACCTCGGCCGCGGGCTGACCGCCCATGCCGACGGCATCGGCAACCGAAGGCATGTCGGCGCGCAGGAACACATTGGCGGCTTTCTCCGCGCCGAGCGTCTGCGGCAGCGTCGGCTTGCCGGCGGCGCGCAGTTCGTCGACTTCGGCCGCGCGCTTCTGCAGCGCCGGATTGTCGGGCTCGATGGTGAGCGCGAACTTGATGTTCGACTGCGTATATTCGTGGCCGCAATAGAAGCTGATGTCGTCCGGCAGCGCGCGGATCTTCAAAAGCGAGTCCCACATCTGCGCGGGCGTGCCTTCGATCACGCGGCCGCAGCCGATCGAGAACAGCGTGTCGCCGAAGAACCCGACCTTCTCCTTGTCGAACACCAGCGAGATATGGCCCGCGGTATGGCCGGGCGTGTCGATGACACGGGCTTCCAGCGAGCCGACCTTCACGGTGTCGCCTTCGCCGTAGGTCGCGTCGGTATCGGCGATCTTGGCCGCCTCGTTCCTCGGCGAGGTGACCTTGCACTTGTACTTCGCCTTCAGCTCCGGGATGCCCTGCGTGTGATCGGCATGGTGATGCGTCACCAGGATGTCGGTCAGCGTCCAGCCGGTATCCTTCAGGGCCTGCTCGACGGCGGCCGCCTCCGGCGCGTCGATCGCGGCGGTGGCCCCGGTCTCGGGATCGTGGATCAGAACCCCGAAATTGTCGGAGAGGCAGGGGAATTGGTGGATTTTCGCCGGCATGTCAGTTCCGTGTCCTCAGTTTGTGCCCTGACGCTAACATGCCCGCGCCGCGCCGAGAATGCGAGACGCGGGCGCACCATCGGCTCGTTTCATGCTACCGTTGCAGCCATGTTCATCGACGTCGTCGATCTGCGGAATTTCTATTCCCAGTCGCTCGGGATCGTGGCGCGGCGTTTCGTCGGGCAGGGGATCCGCGCGCAGCTGAACGGGACGCGTGGCGTGCGGGTGGCCGGTATCGGCTATACCACGCCTTACCTCGGGCTGTTCCGGGAGGAAGCGGAGCGCTGTCTCGCCTTCATGCCGGCCTCGCAGGGCGTGGTGAAATGGCCGTCGAACCGGCCGGGGCTTGCCGCGCTGGTCGATGAGGCCGCATTGCCGCTGACCGATGCGGCGGTCGATCTTGTGCTGCTGGTCCATGCGCTTGAAATGGCGGACGATCCGGTCCGGCTGCTGCGCGAGGTCTGGCGGGTGCTGTCGGCCAATGGGCGGCTGATTGCAGTGGTGCCGAACCGACGCGGGCTTTGGGCACGCATGGATACGACGCCATTCGGCTATGGCCGGCCCTATTCGCGGTCGCAGATCACCCGGATCCTGCGCGAGACCATGTTCACGCCGACTGGCTGGGGCGAGGCGCTGTTCGTACCGCCGGTTCAGCGCAACTGGTTCCTGCGCTCGGCCGGTGTCTGGGAACGGGTCGGGCCGACCTTTCTCTCGCCGTTTCCGGGCGTCCACATCGTGGAAGCCAGCAAGCAGGCTTATCGCGCGATTCCGGTGCGGCGCGAGAAGCGCGTCCTTGTGCCGCGGCTGGAGCCGGCGCTCGCGCCCTCGCCCGGAGGCGCAGCCCGCGCCGGGCTGCACAACACGGCGCTGCAAAACAAAAGGGAGCCGGATTGACCGGCTCCCTTTTTTCTTTCCGCTCGAAGTGAGAGGCGCTGCGCGATTACTCGCCGGCCGGCGGCTGCGCCGGCTGGGCCGTATCGCCACCCTCGTCGCCACCGGTGCGGCTCGCCCGCGGACCGCGATAATCGCGGCGCCGGCCACGGCGGCTCGGAAAACGCTCGCCGCCCGGCTGCGCTTCGCCGCCCGGCTGGGGCGCCGCCGGCGCCGGCGCGCCGGTGATGAAGGACGGCAGCCGGTCGACATTGTCGTCCTGCACGCCGTTGTTCTGATGCGGCTGGCGAGTGTCCGGCTGGTTCTGGCGGCTCTCGCTGCGCTGCTCGCTTCGCGCTTCGTAGTTGCGCGACTCGTTGTTGCGCGAGTCGTTGCTGCGCGACTCATTGCGATTGTCGCCGCGATTGTCGTTACGCTCGTTGTTGCGATTGTCCTGACGGCGATTGTCGTGCCGCGGCTGGTAGTTGTGCTCGCGCTGCTGATACGGCTGCGACTCGCGCGGCTGCTGATACGGCTGCGGCGAATGTGGCTCCGCGTAGTTCGGCTGCGAGTCGTCGTCGCCATCGAAGCTCTCGTCGCTGTCGCGCTGCTGATAGGGCTGGCTCTGGCGGAATTGCTCCTGCGCCGCCGCGATCAGACGGAAATAATGCTCGGCGTGCTGATAGTAATTCTCGGCGGCCACCGGATCGCCGGACGCGGTCGCGTCGCGCGCAAGCTGGATGTACTTTTCGGCAACGTGATTAGCGGTGCCGCGAATCTTCACGTCAGGGCCGTTCGATTCATAAACCCGTGTCAGCGGATTGTGGCTCTTGCCGCCGCCGCCGCCGCGGCTGCGACCCCGCATCCGATGCTTGTTCTGACCGTTTCTCATGGCTCGCCTGTTGCCAACTCCTGATGCGCGGCACCTGCCGCGTTGCGGATTTCTACGCCAACCTCACGTCGTTGTTTCGTGACGATCCAAAGTTCCGCTCGCTGTGCCGCAGAACCTGCCCCTGGATCGTTCTTTCGTTTCGGACCTGTCTCGTCCGATCGCTTGCCACCCCCAGCGCGTGCATGCGCCAACTAGCCGCGTCTGATCGGTGCGCCGATGCACTCACCTTCATCGGTCCGATGCCACCGCAGCAGCACCCGATCAAATCGGCAAATTGTTTTTCGTTCGCCTTGTTTCGTCGTTCGACCTGTTGTGTCGACCAATGCCCGCTTCGGCTACACGCCCTTGACGCTGCTGTACCGCCGCCTTCGCGGGGACCGGTCCGGGGAAGCCCTCTTCCCGCGTCAACCGCACCCAGGCCTGAATTGGCGGCCCGCATCAGGGCCGGATAATCTTCAGCGAAACTAGTCTGTCCGCTGCGATAATCCAAGCGTTATTTTTGTGGGCCACAAGGCCTCCGGACGTGGCAAAAACGCCCGTTTCTAACCGTTTATGGGCCGCGCCAGCGCGCACTCAGGGCCCTCGGGATACCCTCCAGATCGGGTCTCACCCCGGCTACGTCAAGGCCCTCGACGGCGGAGAATATCGCACGCACATCGGCGGCCTGATCGATTCCGAGTTCCACGGTCAAGACGCCACCCTCGCGCAGCAGCCGCGGGATTCGCAGCGCGATGGAGCGATACGCATCGAGCCCGTCATCGCCGCCATCGAGCGCGCGACGCGGATCGAAGTCGCGCACCTCGGGCGCCAGCGCATCGATGTCGCGCGAGGGGATATACGGCGGATTCGACACCACCACATCGAAGCGCTCGTTCATATCCTCGGCGAAATCGGCGCGGCGGAATTGCGCGCGGTCCGCAAGCCCAAGCGTCTGTGCATTGGCGCGCGCGGTCTCGATCGCGCCTTCATCGATATCGATGCCGAGCCCGGTCGCGTTCGGCCATTCGTGCAGCAGCGCAAGGAGGATCGCGCCGGTGCCGGTGCCGAGATCGGCGATGCGCAGGCGCTCATGGCTGCGGCTTTCGCCGATCGCCGCGAGCGCCGCTTCGACGACGGTCTCGGTGTCCGGACGGGGCACCAGCGTCTCAGCCGAGAGCGCGAACGGCAGTCCCCAGAATTCCTTCACCCCGACGATGCGCGCGACCGGCTCGCCGGTGATGCGCCGCGCGGCGAGTTGGGCGATCGTCGCCTGCTCGGATGCGCTCAGCACGCGCCCCGGCGACATCGCGAGCGCGGTCAGATCAAGCGACAGTGCGTGCTGGATCAGGAGGCGTGCATCGAGCGCGGCGCTGTCGATCCCGGCCGCGGCGAACTGCGCCGTCAGCATGCGGCGCGCGCCTGCGATAGTGGTGGCCGCGGACCGCTCCGGCAAGGTCATGCCGAGTCGTTCTGAGCGGCGAGCAAAGCCGCCTGATTCTCCGCCACCAGCGCGTCGATGATCTCGCCGAGCGCTTCGCCCTCGATCACTTCCGGCAGCTTGTACAGCGTCAGATTGATGCGATGGTCGGTGACGCGGCCTTGCGGGAAATTATAGGTGCGGATGCGCTCGGAGCGGTCGCCGGAGCCGACCTGGACCTTGCGGTCGGCGGCCCGCGCGCTGTCGAGCTTCTCGCGCTCGGCGTCGTAGAGCTTGGTGCGCAGCAGCGCCATGGCCTTGGCCTTGTTCTTGTGCTGCGAGCGATCCTCCTGCACCGCGACCACGATGCCCGACGGGATATGCGTGATGCGGATCGCCGATTCGGTCTTGTTGACGTGCTGGCCGCCCGCGCCCTGCGCGCGCATCGTATCGATCTTCAGATCGTCGTCGCGGATGTTGATGTCGACATCCTCGGCCTGCGGCAGCACAGCGACGGTCGCGGCGGAGGTGTGGATCCGGCCGGAGGCTTCTGTTTCCGGGACGCGCTGCACGCGGTGCACGCCGGATTCATATTTCAGCTTGGCGAACACGCCGCGTCCGGTGATGTCGGCGATGATTTCCTTGAAGCCGCCGACCGCGCCTTCGCTGGCCGATACCACTTCGACCTTCCAGCCCTGCTTGGCGGCGTAGCGCTCGTACATGCGGAACAGCACGCCCGCGAACAGCGAGGCCTCGTCGCCGCCGGTGCCGGCGCGGATTTCGATGACGACGCTGCGTTCGTCCATCGCATCCTTGGGCAGGAGTTCGAGCCGGATCTGCCTTTCCAGCACGTCCAGCTTGTCGCGCAGCTCGCGGCGTTCGGCGTCGGCGATATCGC
Source organism: Pseudomonadota bacterium (assembly GCA_023387555.1). Taxonomy (GTDB): domain Bacteria; phylum Pseudomonadota; class Alphaproteobacteria; order Rhizobiales; family Xanthobacteraceae; genus Pseudorhodoplanes. The sequence continues at coordinate 13,618 of JAEWHY010000516.1, read as the reverse complement.
GCATCTCGCTGTCGGTTTCGCTATCGGCGAACATCGCCTCGACGTCCTGAAGTTCGGCGGAGGCGGCGCGATAGTTGCGGATCGCTTCGACCACCGGCGACAGCTCGGAGAGTTCGCGCGACAGCTTCACGAAATCGTCGGCCGAGAGCTGGCCGTTCAATCGTGCTTCGATTTCTTCGTGACGCACCATCAGTGCGTCGAGTTTGACTTGTGGCAGCATGGTTCAGAGTTGCAGATTCTCGGACGCTGCGAATTGCTCGATCCGCTGGCGCAATGTCATGCCGGTTTCCGAATGGTCGAGCAACGGCCCGATCGCCGCGAGCGCCTTCTCGGCGTCGAGTTCCAGCAGCATGGATTTCACCGGCCCGACCGCGGACGGTGTCAGCGACAGCGAACGGTAGCCAAGTGCAACCAGCGTCATCGCGCCGATCGGCTTGGAGGCGAGTTCGCCGCACAGGGTGACGGGCTTCTTGTGCTCGCGGCCCTTGCGCGCGATCAGCCGCAGCGCGCGCGCCACCGGCACCGAAATCGGGTCGTAGCGTTCCGCTACACGCGAATTGCCGCGATCGGCCGCGAACAGGAACTGGCACAGGTCGTTCGAGCCGACCGACAGGAAGTCCACCTGCGGCAGCAGATCGTCGAGCTGGAACAGCAGCGAGGGCACTTCCACCATCACGCCGACCTCGACCCGTTCCGGCAGCGTATGGCCGTGGCGGCGCAGATAGGTGAGCTCATGCTCGACCATGGTCCTGGCCTGCTCGAATTCATCGACCACGGCGACCATCGGGAACATGATGCGCAGCGCCTTGCCGGATGCGGCGCGCAACAATGCGCGGATCTGGCTGCGCATCAGTCCCGGCCGGTCGAGCCCGAGCCGGATCGCGCGCCAGCCCATCGCCGGGTTTTCTTCCTCGAAGGCGCTCATATAGGGAAGCACCTTGTCGCCGCCAATATCGAGGGTGCGGAACGTCACCGGCTTGTCGCCGGCGGCCTCCAGCACCGAGCGATACAGCGAAAGCTGCTCGCCGATGCGCGGAAACGAAGTCGCGACCATGAATTGCAATTCGGTGCGGAACAGGCCGATGCCGGCGGCGCCGGTCTCCTCGATGTGGGGGAGATCAACCAAAAGTCCGGCATTGAGATGCAGCGCGATCTCGTGTCCGTCCCTGGTGATGCAGGGCCGGCCGCGCAACGCCTGATATTGCGCCTGCTTGCGCGCGCGCAGCTTGACCCGCTCGACATAGGCCGCCTCGATATCGGGCGGCGGCCGCAGATAGACCTCGCCGGACACGCCGTCGACGATGATCGGGTCGCCGGGATCGACGAGGCCGACCGCGTTCTCGACCTCGCCCACCGCCGGAATGCCGAGCGCGCGCGCGATCACGGCGACATGCGAGGTCGTGCCGCCTTCCTCGAGCACGAGACCGCGCAGCCGCTTGCGGTCGTAATCGAGCAGCGCCGCCGGGCCCATCATGCGCGCGACCAGGATCGCATTGTCGGGAAGCTGGTCGCGATGCGGCGCGTGCTCGACGCCCATCAACTGGCGCATCAGCCGGTTGGCGAGATCGTCGAGATCGTGCAGCCGCTCGCGCAGATAAGGGTCGGTGGCGCGCAGCATGCGGGCGCGGGTGTCGGACTGCACGCGCTCGACGGCGGCCTCGGCGGTCAGACCGGTGCGGATCGCCTCGCGCATGCGCTGCATCCAGCCGCGGTCATGCGCGAACATGCGGTAGGTCTCGAGAATGTCCTTGTGCTCGCCGCCGTCCGCGATCTCGCCGCGCTCCAGCATCACGTCGACATCGGAGCGCAGGGCCGCGATCGCGTCGTCGAGCCGCTTCAGCTCGCCGGCAATGTCGTCGGCGACGAAATTCTTGATGACCACGCGCGGCTCGTGCAGCACCACATGGCCAAGCGCGATGCCGTCGGCGAGCGCTGTGCCGGACAGATGCCGCCGCGGATGGACCGCGGGCTCGGCGCCGGGCCGGGCGAGCGAGGCCAGTTCGCCCGAAGCGATCATCTCGGCGAGAACCATCGCCGTGGTCTGCAGCGCCTCTTCTTCCTCCTCGGAATAATTGCGGTGCGCGCGGTTCTGCACCACCAGCACGCCGAGCGTATTGCCGGCGCGCAGCACCGGCACACCGAGGAAGGAATGGTAGATCTCTTCGCCGGTTTCCGGCCGGTAGGAGAAGGCCGGATGCGACTGCGCATCCTGCAGGTTGATCGGATTGGCCTGGCTGGCGACGAGGCCGACCAGGCCCTCGTCGATCCGCATCACGGTCTGGTGGACGGCTTCCTTGTTGAGGCCTTCGGTGGCGTACAGCTCGAGCGTGCCGTCTACGCGCAGGACGTAGACGGAGCACACCTCCGCAACCATGTTGGCGGCGATCAGCACGACAATCCGGTCGAGCCGGTCCTGCGCGCTCACCGGTTCCGCCATTACCTCGCGGAGCCGGCGCAGCAAGACGCGCGGGCCGCCCATTGCACCTCGCATGGGTCGATGTCCTTGGTTCCGAGCCGGTCATAGCGGGTGCGGCCCGTGAGCCGCAAGCTGTTCTCCCCTCCACCCGTGAGCGAAGCGAACGGTGGGGAGGGGTCAGGGGTGGGGGGCAAATTTCAAGATATTGCCGCGCTCATCCCCCCACCCCGGTTCGCATCGCTATTGCGATGCTCACCGACCCTCCCCACCGCTGCGCGGGGGGAGGGAGAAGAAAGCGGCCAGCGCGGCGATATCCACCTTCTCGCCGTGATTGTCGGCGGCGAGCCGCTCGTACAGATCGGCAATGGCTTCATACATCTCGCGCGAGGGCCCGCCGCCGGTGAAATGGGCGATCTCCTCCATCTCGGCGACCCAGCGATAGGCCTTGCCGAACATGTCCGGCACGCTGCGCTGGAAATAGGCCAGGAGGTTGGGCTGGCTGGCGGCCAGTTCGGCATGCAGCGCCTCGGCGACGCCGGCCCGTTCGGCGGCCAGCAGCATGGCCGAGCCGATTGCCGTCAGCCCCTTGGTGATGCCGCCGTAACTCATCTTCAGCGCCGAGGCCGCGCCGACCCCGCCGTCGACCGGCCGGAACACCAGGCCGAAATCGTTGAGCCGCGCGAGCGGCGCCGCCTGCGCGCCGGAATAATAGAAGATCGGCCCGCCGTAGCCGGCGCGCGGCGGTCCGCCGATGATGCCCGCATCGGCAAAGGGCGCGCCGGTCGCGGCGATCGCGCCTTCGATCTGCCGCACCGTGTCCGGGCTCACCGCATTGCAATCGGCAAAGATCGGCTTGCGGTTCGCGGCGGAAAGGCACGGGGCCAGCCGCTCCGCGAGCGGCAGCGCCTCGCCCGGCGGCAGGATGGACAGGATGATATCGGCCGCCGCGATCTCGGCGTCGCTCGCATCTTTCATGCCCGCGGATTCGGCGCGCCGCGCGCTCGCTTCGCTGCGGCCGTGCAGCGAGGTCAGCACCCGCACGCCGTTATCGGTCAGCCGTCTTGCGACGCCCGCGCCCATGGCGCCCTGCGCGATGATGGCGACGGTGGGTGTCATCGGTGTCTCCCTTCACGCGACCTGCGGATAAGCGCAGCGACATCTGGGATGGTGGCTCGCTTCGCGTGTAAACGGAATCACAAATGAATAATGAGGAGCCAGATAAACGGCCTCCCCACCCAACCAGCAGAGCGAATGCAGCCAGTCACGCTCGCTCTTTACGATTGGCGCAGCATCCTGCGCAACCACACGGTGTCGGATCGGGGCGTCGCAGCCGTGTTATGGCTGCGACCCCGCAGATCGCTTTCGCCAGGCCCGACGCGCGAAGAACGAAAAATGAACCGGAACGTGCATCCGGGTCGCCCATGCCGCATTGCCGCCATCGCTGCGGGCTCCCATATTGCGGTCATGTCACACGACGATTTTCGCAAGCCCCGGGTCGAGCAGCCGCGCTTCGAGCCTGAAATCATTCCGCCGAACGCGCGGCCACAGCAGCCCGGCTTCGACAGCCTGTTCATCCGCGTCGAGGAGGGAGACGACGGCATTCGCCGCGTTCATCTCAAGAGGCCCGGCCCGTTCACGATCATCCTGATCCTCTTGGCCGCTGGCACGCTGGGCGCGCTGTTCTTCGTGCTACTGGCGGGACTGATGCTGCTGTGGCTTCCGCTGGTCATTGTCGGCATCGTCTTCGCGATGTTTTCCGGCCAAGCCCGCGGCTTGTGGTCGCGCGTGCAGGGCTGGATCGGCGCCGGGCGGAGGTAATCGTCATCGGAACCGCCGCGGGTTTCGTCTGCCCTATTCCGTGAGCCTTGTGACACCTGCCTTCTTCGCGCGCCAGCGCGTCAGCAAACGCTCTCGCAGCACCCGCATGAACCCTGGCGGCAGCATCCCGTAGGCCACGCTCGCAGGATCGCCGGAAACCGACGGACGCAGGTCGGGACCCGGCCAGATAAAATCATTCGCCTCGCTGAGGATCACCCACGAACGCGCGGCATCCAAACCAAGGCGCAACTTGGTCGGCAGAGGGATTTCAAGCGCGTCTTCCGGATCGTCCGGCTGGGAATGCGTGATCGGCAGGACACGAACGATCGGATGCAGCCCTTCGCGCAGGATCACCAACACCACGGCACAGGGACGATCCTTGCTTCCGTCTTCGCGGCCGATCCGCGCTTCATGTTCCCACAGGTAAGAATAACGAATGACGAGCCCGGGCCGCGGCGTCGGCCAGCTCACGGACGCCAGTCTTTCAACTCGTCATCGAGATGCTGATCTTCCGGCGAGACCGCGGTTTGCGCAATGAGCGCCATCTCGTCATCGGTGAAGTCTTCCAGCTTCACCACGCGGCGGTCGCGGCGCCTGAGCCGCTCATATTCGTCGGCCGACATCACTACCAAACGATCGCGACCATCTTCGGTGATCACGATCGGCTCGCTTTGGGCCTTGTCGGCCACGGCCTCGTAATTCTTCAAGAAGTCAGCGTTGGTGATCTTCATGGCGGTCAGACTACGCCGTGCGGACCGGGCCGCGCAATGCCGCCTAGGTATGCCGCAGCGCCTCGATCGGATCGAGCCTTGAGGCGCGCAGCGCCGGGTACCAGCCGAAGAACACGCCGACCAGCCCCGAGAACACCACCGCGATCACGATCGAGGCCGGCTCGACCAGCAGCGGCCAGCCCGCCGCATTTGAGATGAGATACGCGGCGCCGACGCCGAGCAGCACACCGATCAGCCCGCCGATTGCCGCGAGCCCTGTCGCCTCGAACAGGAATTGCCGCAGGATGTCCCATTGCCGCGCGCCGAGCGCGAGACGCAATCCGATCTCGCGGGTGCGCTCGGTGACAGACACCAGCATGATGTTCATGATGCCGATGCCGCCGACCGCCAGCGAGACGCCGGCGACCGCAGCCAGCAGCACGGCGAGGGTGCGCGCGCTCGCCTCGCGGGTCGCGGCGATGTCGGCGAGATTGCGGATCGAGAAATCGTCTTCCTGGCCCGGCTGCAGACGATGGCGCTGGCGCAGCAGCTGCTTCACCTCGTCCTCGACGAGGCTCATGTTCTCGCCGTCCTGAACCTTCACATAAACCGAGCCGACCGCGCGCGCATTGGCCTGATTGCGGCCGAGCACGCGTTGCCGCGCGGTGTTCAGCGGCACGAAGGCGACATCGTCCTGATCGGTGCCCCACGTGGTCTGACCCTTGCGCGCCATCACGCCGACAATGCGCAGCGGCACGTTGCGGATGCGCAGTTCCTGGCCGACCGGATCGACGCCGCCGAACAGGTTGCGCGCCACGGTCTGGCCGAGGATCACCACCTGCGCACCGCGCGCGATCTCTTCGGGCTCGAAGGCGCGGCCGAATTCGACGTCCCAGTCGCGCGCCTCGAACCATCCGGCATCGATGCCGAACACCGCGGTCGCCCAGTTCATGCCGCCGGCGACGATCTGTCCGGTGCCGCGCATGTTGGGCGCCGTGACCTGAACGCCCGGCACCTCGGCCATGATGGCCGCCGCATCCTCCTCGGTGAGCGTGGAGGCCGCGCCCGTTCCCATCCTCACACCGCCGGACGTGACATTGCCCGGCGTCACCACAAGCAGATTCGATCCAAGGCTGCGGATCTGCGCCACCACCTGTTCGCGCGCACCGCCGCCGACCGCGACCATCGCAATGACGGCGCCGACGCCGATGATGATGCCCAGCATGGTGAGCGCGCTGCGCAGCTTGTGCAGGCGCAGCGCATCGAGTGCGGAGGCGATGGCATCGCGATTGGTCATTCGGCGGCCTCGGGATGCGAATGTTGATGCTGCCCCATCGTCGCAAGACGCGCTGCGGCATCGACCGGCTGATGCCGGCGATCGGACAGCACGCGGCCGTCGAGGAAGCGGATCAGCCGGTTGGCATAGGCGGCAATGTCGGGCTCATGCGTGACGATCACCACCGTGGTGCCGTCGCGGTTCAGTTCCTGGAACAGCGCCATCAATTCGACCGAGGTGCGGCTGTCGAGCGCGCCGGTCGGCTCGTCGGCGAGCAGCATCTTCGGATGATTGACCAGCGCGCGCGCCACCGCGACGCGCTGCTGCTGGCCGCCGGACAATTGCGTCGGGCGATGGTGGATGCGCTCGCCAAGCCCGACGCGCCTGAGCGCGGCGATCGCCTTGTCCTTGCGCTGGGCGCGGTCGGCTTCGGCATAGACCATCGGCAATTCGACATTGGACAGCGCGTCGAGCCGGTCGAGCAAATGGAATTGCTGGAACACGAAGCCGATCTTCTTGTTGCGCACGGCGGCCAGCGCATCGCCGCTCAGGGTCGAAACCAGTTCGCCGTCGAGGCGGTAGGTGCCCGAGGTCGGCTTGTCGAGACAGCCGATGACATTCATGAAGGTCGACTTGCCCGAACCGGAGGGGCCCATCACCGCGACGAAATCGCCTTCGTCGACCGAGACCGACACGCCATCGAGCGCGGTCACGGTCTCGCCGCCGAGCTTGTAGAGCCGCGTCAGGTTTTCGGTTTCGATCAGCGGCATGACGCGTGCCCCACGCAAACGGTCCGCGCCCTCCCCCTGCAAGGGGGAGGGTTGGGGTGGGGATCCATGCACGCAGAAAATGCCCCCCACCCGATTCGCTTCGCTTCGCTCGCAAATCGACCTCCCCCTTGCAGGGGGAGGTGAACGGAGAGGGCGGAGCACATGGCCATATGCCCTCTCATCAGAACCCGAACCGCGGTCCGCGCGCCGCCGCCGTCGGAGCGCCGCCGCCGACGATCACCTCCGCGCCGGCATCGAGGCCGCCGACCACTTCGGTCGAGCCGCCATCGGTGACGCCGGTACGAATGGTGACGCCTTCCGGCTTGCCGTCGCGGCCGACGATGAACACGCGCCCGGACTGGGCGGCGCGCTGACCGCCGGACGCGGCCTGCCGCTTCACGATCTCGTCGAAGATCGCCTTCTGCTCGGGCGTCAGAATGCCGGCAATCCGCTGCTGAAGCTCGCGGCGCGCCGAAAGGATGCGTTCACGCCGCGCATTGGCGTCGCCATCGCCGGCCCCGGCGAGGTAACTCTGGCGCATCTGCGCGAAGGCGGCTTCGATCTCGCGCAACTGATCGGCGCCCGGCTTGATCTCGGTCTTGATCGCCTCAAGGAATTCGGCGCTGTTGCCGCCGCTGGCGCGACGCGCCGAAGCGGCAGTCGGACCGCTCGGCCGCACGAGCGGCTGATCGGCCAGCGACGGTGGACGCCAGCGCAAGGCGGCATTGGGAATGCGCACCACATCGTCGCGCCGCTCGGTTTCGACCCGCAGATTGGCGGTCATGCCGGGCAGCAATTCGCGCCGCGGATTCTCGATCGAGATAATCGTGGTGTAGATCACCACGTTCTGCACATTCTGCGAGCCGAGCCGGACCTGCTTCACGACGCCCTCGAACGTGCGTCCGGGAAATGCGTTGACCGTGAAGGTCACACGCTGGCCCGGCTTGATGCGGCCGATATCGGTCTCGTCGATATTGGCGGAAATCTCCATCTTGCTCAGGTCGTCGGCGATGCGGAACAATTCCGGCGCCTGCAACGAGGCGGCAACGGTCTGGCCGAGTTCGACATTGCGCTGGACCACGACGCCGGAGACCGGCGACTTGATCTCGGAATTCTGCAGATCGACCTCAATCTGGCGCACCGCCGCGCCGCGCTGCTGGATCTGCGCATCGACCGCGGCGAGATTGGCCTTGGCCACCTGCAGATCGGCGGCAAGTCCCAGAAGCGCCGCTTTCGCCGAACTCACCTGGGCGCGGGCGGAGGCCAGCGCGGCTTCCTGCGCATCGCGGGTCGCGCGTGCGGTATCGACCGCAGCCTCGGCGGCAAAGCCGCGAATGCGCAGATCGGCCTGGCGCTTGTAGATCCGGTCGGAGTCCGCGAGCAGCGCCTCGTTGCGCGTGACCTGCGCCTCCATGTCGGTCTGCGCCGCGCGCGCCTTTTCGGTTTCGGCCTTCACCTTCTCGATCTGGCCTTCGACCACGAGCTTCTGCGCGCGCATCTGCGCGAGATCGGCCCGCGCCGCGTCGAGCCGCGCGCGGATCTGATCCTGGTTGAGCCGCGCCACGACCTGGCCGGCACTCACCTCGGAATTATAGTCGGCGAGAACCTCGACCACCTGCCCGGACAATTGCGAGCCGACGATCACGGTGGTGGTGGGATTGATGGTGCCAGTGGCGCTGACGGTGGCGACGATCTCGCCGCGGTCCGCGCGCGCGGTGCGGTAGCTGCCCTCAGCGGGCGCACCGTTCCACCCCGGCACGAAATAAAGCGCCGCCGCAGCGGTTGCGGCGACGAACAGGACTACAGCAGGTAACTTGCGCATGATTGTCTACCCCGGCACTCGGATGTAGGGGTGGAACCGGGCTGCGTCACCTTAAGCTTTCGACAGTCTGCAGACACAATTAGCCACAAAATCGGTCGTCATTCCAAGACTTTGGGGAGCGCACCCCAAAGCCTGCCAAAATTTGCGCGAACCTGGCCTTCGCTTATGCGCGGCCGGATCGCGCTTCACTTGTCGCGCGCGGCAATGAACCTGGCGGTTTCGCGCAGGATGGCGGCACGATCGCCGAACGGCGCGAGCGCATTCTCGGCCTCGGCCACGACCTCGGCCAGCCGCGCCCGGGCGGCGTCGATGCCGAGGATCGAGACCAGCGTCGCCTTGCCGACCGCGGCATCCTTGCCGGTGGCCTTGCCGACGGTCGCAGCATCGCCGGTGACGTCCAGCAGATCGTCAGCGATCTGGAACGCGGTGCCGACGGCGCGGCCATAGCGCGACAGCGCCGCAAGCTCGCCGGCCGAGGCGCCGCCGAGAATGCCGCCCGCGATGCAGGCGAAATGCAGCAGCGCGCCGGTCTTCATGGCCTGCATCGTGATGATGAACCTGTCGTCGCCCGAGGGCATCGCGCCGAAGCGGCCTTCGGCGGCGAGATCGAGCATCTGCCCGCCGGCCATGCCGCCAAGCCCCGACGCGCGCGCAAGCTCGCGCACCAGCGCGATCCGCACCGCCGGGTCCGGATGGGTTTCGGCGCGCGAGAGGATGTCGAAGGCGAAGGTCAGGAGCGAATCGCCGGCCAGGATCGCGGTCGCGTCGTCATAGGCGCGATGCAGTGTCGGCCGCCCGCGGCGCAGATCGTCATTGTCCATCGACGGAAGGTCGTCATGGACCAGCGAGTAGCAATGGATGCATTCCAGCGCGGCGCCGGCCATCAGCGCGCGCTCGCGCGGCGCGCCGAACAGCGCGGCGCTCGCGACGACGAGGAACGGGCGCAGCCGCTTGCCCCCACCGAGCGCGGAATAGCGCATGGCCTCGAGCAGGCGCTGCGGCCGCTCGATCTCGCCGTCCACGACTTGCGGGGACAGCAGGTTTCCGAGCAGGTCTTCGGTCTCGGCAGCTACGGCATCAAGTTCAGAGGTAAATTCGGTTTTCATCATTCGCCATGTTCGCGGCACCACGCCGCATTCATTGCCTTGTCACGATTTACAAGAGTCTTTACGGGGGACAGTCCATCGGGCCGGATTCGGTGACGTTATCGCAGCAACCTTCGGCACGTGCCAGACCGCGTCTTCGCCGCATCCTGTGGGTCGCGGCCATCATCGTGCTGGTCGTCCTGCTGCTGCCCTACCTCCTCACGCCGCTTTATCTGGTGGGACGGCCGGTTTCCACGCCGATGCTGTGGCGCTACGCCACTTTCCAGCCGGTGACCCGGATCTGGCGGCCGCTGGACGACATCGCGGCCGCGCTGCCGAGGACCGTGATCGCCTCCGAGGACGCGCAATTCTGCAACCATCGCGGGGTGGACTGGCGGAGCCTGCGGGACATCATCCAGGACGCCGAGGACCTCGACGACCTGCGGGGCGGCTCGACGATTTCCCAGCAGACCGCCAAGAACCTGTTCCTCTGGCAGGGACGCTCGTATGTCCGCAAGGCGCTGGAAATGCCGCTGGCGCTCTGGATGGACCTGATCCTGGGCAAGCGGCGGATCATGGAAATCTACTTAAATATTGCTGAATGGGGCCCGAACGGGCAATTCGGCGCCGAAGCCGGCGCCCGGCGGGCCTTCAAAACTTCCGCAGCGGATCTGGATACCCGTCAGGCGGCCCTGATGGCGGCGATGCTGCCCAATCCGCGGCGCCGAGACGCCCAGAAGCCGGGACCGGCGGTCCGGCGGCTGTCGGCGATCTACCAGCGCCGGGCCAATGTCGCCGGGCTGGACGCCTGCCTCAAGGGGCGGCCGCGGGTGCTGAGGGCGAGCCAAAAGCGCTAGCGCGGATCGCGCTCTTCCTCTATAAGCCGCCGCAATCCATTACATCGGTCCGGCAGGGGCTTCCCTGAGTTGGGGATTTCCTGGGCCGGACTGTCTTTTTCAGGAGTTCCAGCAATGGCTGTCCCCAAACGAAAAACCTCGCCGTCGCGGCGCGGGATGCGTCGGTCCGCCGACTTCCTCAAGCAGCCCGCCTATGTCGAGGACAAGGATTCCGGCGAATACCGCCGCCCGCACCACCTCGACCTGAAGACCGGCATGTACAAGGGCCGGCAGGTGCTGAAGGTGAAGAGCGCCGAAGCCTGATCGAGCGTCTGGCGGCCGCACGATCGGCAGATCATCGGCCGCTTTCGCTGACTGCCGGGCGGAGAGACGATCCCGGAGGACGTGACCCATGTATCTCGTCGGTTTCCCTCTCCTCCTGATACCCCTCGCGATCTACAACATGATCGCGTTTCTGTTCGACCTCGGCTTTGCCGATACGATCTTCTCGATCCCGATGATGTCGGGTGCGGTGCTCGGGGTCACCACCGGCGACCTCCTGATCATCCTGTCGATCCTGCTGCTGTTCGTGGAAATCCTGAAGGCGACGCGCTTCGGCGTGAAGTCGATCGTCGACCACATGCTGTCGTTCGTGGTGTTCGTCGCCGCGCTGGTCGAATTCCTGATGGTGCAGAAGGCGGCGACCTCGACCTTCCTGATCTTCCTTGTGATCTGCGCGGTCGATGTGATCGGCGGTTTCTCGATTTCAATCCGTGCCGCCACGCGCGATTACTCCATCGAGGGCGGACATCATCCGCTCGCGCATTAAGCTGCGCGGCGCGACAGCAGGCGCGTTCATGACCCGCGATTTTCATCTTCCCGGCCGCTCGCCGGCCTATGCGACCTCCGGCATGGTGGCGACCTCGCATCCGCTGGCGTCCCTCACCGCGATCGACATCCTGCGTGCGGGCGGCACCGCCGCCGACGCGGCCGTCGCCGCGATGGCCGCCGCCTGTATCGGCGAGCCGCACATGACCGGCATCGGCGGCGACTGCTTCTGCCTCGTGGCGCGGCCCGGCCAGCCGATCTGGGGCTACAACGGCTCCGGCCGCACCGGCGCTGCGATGCGCCCCGAACTGCTGATCGACCAGGGCGTCAAGCAGATCGCCGTCGAGTCGGTGCATGCGGTGACCGTGCCGGGCGCGATCGAAGCCTGGGACACCATCCTCAAGACGCATGGCCGGTTCGGCTTCGACCGGGTGCTGGCGCCGGCCATCGAAGCCGCCGAAAGGGGCGTTCCGGTGCAGCCGCGCGTGGCGCTCGACTGGCGCGTCACCGAGGCCAAGCTCCGCACCCATGCGGCGACATCCCGCATCTTCCTGCCGGGCGGCGCTGTGCCGAAGGCCGGCGACATCGTTCGCTTTCCGGCACTCGCCGCGACGCTGCGCACCATCGCCCGCGATGGCGCGCGCGCCTTCTATGAAGGCGAGATCGCCGAGGACATCGTCTCAACGCTGGCCGGTCTCGGTGGCGTCCTGACCATGCAGGACCTCGCCGCCCATCGCGGCGACGTGGTACAGCCGATCTCGACCGGCTATCGCGGGCTGGACGTGGTCGAACTGCCGCCCAATGGACAGGGACTTGCGGCCCTGATCCTGCTCAACATTCTCGAACGCTTCGACATGGCGGCGATCGCGCCCGGCAGTGCCGAGCAGATGCACCTTCTGATCGAAGCGGGGCGCCTCGCCTATGCGGCGCGCAACACCAATATCGCCGATCCGGCTTTCATGACCGAATCGGTCGCGGCGCTGCTCGACCGCGGCTTCGCAGCGAAGCTCGCGAGCATGATCGACCGCAACAAGCGCTCGCCGTTCCCGCCGGCGGTCAAACCGCAGGGTTCGACCGTGCTGGTCTGCGTAGTCGACAAGGACCGCAATGCGGTCACCATGATCAATTCACTGTTCTCGGCCTTCGGTTCAGGCATCACCGCCGAGAAGTCCGGCATCCTGCTGCATCATCGCGGCTCCGGCTTCAATCTCACGCCCGGCCATCCGAACTGCATCGGCCCGTCGAAGCGGCCGATGCACACCATCATCCCCGCGCTGGCGCTGCGCGACGGCCGCGTCGAGATGGCGTTCGGAGTCATGGGCGGCGCCTATCAGGCGATGGGACATGCCCATGTGATCTCGAACATCGTCGATCATGGCATGGACCTTCAGACCGCCATCGACTCGCCGCGCGTGTTCTTCGAGGGCGACCAGGTGCAGATCGAGAATGCGACCAGCGATGCGGTGATGCAGGCGCTGCGCGGATATGGCCACGATGTGGTGCGGCGCGCGCTGCCGCATGGCGGCGGTCAGGCGATCGCGATCGACTGGGACCGCGGCGTGCTGATCGGCGCATCCGATCCGCGCAAGGACGGCCTCGCGCTGGGCTATTGATCCGGAGCGGCGGTCGCTCGGGCCGTCGGCCTTCGAGGCTGGATTCGCTTACACCTCAGGGTGACGGAGACAGGCTGCGGGGCCTAGACCTTCTTCGACAACACGCGGCCGGGTCTCGCCGGCGGCTTCATGCTCTTGCGATAGCTCGCATTGGCGTCGGCCGGCTCGGCGCGACGCTTCTCGCGCTGCTGCGGAGCGTCGAACTTGCTGGCAAAAAGATGGGCGAGGAACAGCGCGTCAGCGTATCGCGACGGCTTTGCCGTCAGTGCCGTTGCCTTGGGTGTCGTTGAACTGGGCGAGTCCCCGGTCGGCGTTTGCGCCGAATTAACCACGACGACATCGCGCGGCCCCGACTTGGCCGCGGCAGTGTCCCGAACCGAACCGTCCGCGCGGCCCGACGGGCGCGGCCCGGCCACATTCCGTCTCGTCCTGTCGACCTGCACG
>JAEWHY010000420.1 GCA_023387555.1 Pseudomonadota bacterium | reverse complement strand
GCCTGCACGACGCACCGACCGGCCCTGTGAGCCGCGCCGCTTCGTGAGTGTATCGGTCGTTGGTTGCAGCCGGCGCAGAGCACCGCGAATGTCTCGCGCTATGAGCCGTGGCCCCGATCTGGTCGCGCGACGGTGACCACGACTTGCCATGCGGGGTGTGGTGTTGACGCCGCTGGCGCTGCATCCGGCACCGCCGGCGGCGTTGTTTGACAGTGCCGCCCCCCCTTCCTAAACATGCAACCGAGCGCCTGCGCGCCGATCGCCAGGCTGACCATCGTTTCAGGGATTGTGCTGTGTCGGACGTCGTCGAGTTTCGCCGCGAGGGTGCGATCGCGGTCATTACCGTCAACCACCCGCCCGTCAATGCGCTCAACAATGCGATGCGCAAGGGACTGGTCGACGCATTGTCGCGCGCGCGAGACGATGCCGATGTGAAGGGCGTCGTGATCGCCGCAGCCGGGCGGACCTTCATCGCCGGCGCCGACATCACCGAGTTCAATCAGCCGCCAGTGAGCCCGACAACCATCGACGTCATCGAAGCGATCGATGCCATGCCGAAGCCGGTCGTCGCCGCGCTGCACGGCACGCCGCTCGGCGGCGGCCTCGAGGTCGCACTCGGCTGTCATTTCCGCGTCGCGGCACCCGGAACGAAGCTCGGTTTGCCCGAAATCAAGCTCGGCCTGATGCCCGGCGCTGGCGGAACGCAGCGCCTGCCGCGCCTGATCGGCATGGACAAGGCGATGGCGATGATCCTGTCAGGCGATCCGATCGGAGCCGATGACGCCAAGACTTATGGTCTGGTCGACGAGATCGTCGCCGGCGATCTGGTGCCTTCTGCGGTGGCCTTTGCCAATCGCGTGGTTGCCGAGAGCCGCCCGCTCTCGCGCGCGCGCGATCGCAACGACAAGCTCGCCGAGCTGCGCGGCAATCCGGCCAAGTTCGATGAACTGGCCGCGCCCTACGTCAAGCGCGCGCGCGGACTGCACGCACCGGTAAAGGCGATCGAGGCGCTGCGCTGGACGCTCGACGTGCCGGTCGCCGAGGCGCTGATCCGCGAGCGCGATACCTTCATCGAACTGAAGAACGGTGCGCAGTCAAAGGCGCAGCGTCATATCTTCTTCGCCGAGCGCGAGGCCGCCAAGGTCGCCGGCCTGCCGAAGGACGTGAAAGCCGCCGATGTGAAGCGCGCGGCGGTGATCGGCGCGGGCACCATGGGCGGCGGCATCGCCATGTGTTTCGCCAATGCCGGCATTCCGGTCACCGTGGTCGAGACAAGCGCCGACGCGTTGAAGCGCGGGCTCGATCTGGTTGCCAAGAATTATCAGGCGTCCGCCAAGCGCGGCGGCATGAGCGCGGAGGATGTCGAGATCCGGACCGGGCTGATCCACGGCACGACCGATATCGCCGAGATCGCCGACGCCGACATGGTGATCGAGGCGGTGTTCGAGGACATCGGCGTCAAGCGCGAGGTGCTCGGCAAGCTGGACGCCAACGGCAAGCCCGGCGCGGTGCTGGCCACCAACACCTCCTATCTCGACGTCAACGAGATCGCGCATTTCACCGCCCGGCCGCAATCGGTGCTGGGCATGCACTTCTTCAGTCCGGCGAACGTCATGCGGCTTCTGGAGATCGTGCGCGGCGCGGATACCGATGCGCAGACGCTGGCGACCGCGATCGGCATCGCCCGCAAGATCGGCAAGGTGCCGGTCGTGGTCGGCGTCTGCCACGGCTTCGTCGGCAACCGCATCCTGCGCGTCCGGTCGACCGAAGCGGAACGGCTGCTCCTCGAGGGTGCGCTGCCGCAGGATGTCGACGGTGCGCTGACGTCGTTCGGCTTCCCGCTCGGCCCGTTCGGCGTCAGCGATCTCGCAGGCCTCGATATTTCGTGGCGGATGCGCAAGGCGCAGGGCGCCCGCGCCGAGGTTGCCGACCAGCTCTGCGAGATGGGCCGCTTCGGCCAGAAGACCGGCAAGGGATTCTATCTCTACGAGGCCGGCTCGCGCACGCCGAAGCCCGATCCGGAAGTGGAAGCGCTGATCGTCGCGACCTCGCAGCGGCTTGGCATTGCGCGTAAGTCGATGAGCCGCGAGGAGATCACCGAGCGCCTGCTGTTCCCGATGATCAACGAAGGCGCGCGCATCCTCGAGGAAGGCATCGCGCAGCGGCCGGGCGATATCGACGTGATCTGGGTCTATGGCTATGGCTTCCCGGCCTGGCGCGGCGGGCTGATGTATTACGCCGACCAGGTCGGGCTGCCCTATATCCGCGACCGGCTGATAGAATTCGCCAAACAGGCCGGCGACGCCAAGCATGAGCCGGCACCGCTCCTGAAGCGGCTCGCCGACGAAGGGCGCGGCTTCGGATCGCTCGGCAAGGACAGCTGACATGATCCCACCGCCCTCACCGCGTGCGCAGGACATTGCGAAGCGGCTGACGGCGTTCATGGAGGAGCATGTCTATCCGGCCGAAACCGTGTTCGAGCGGCAGCTCGCCGAAGCGAAAGACCGGTGGCGCGAGCTGCCGGTCACGGCGGAGCTGAAGGCGAAGGCCAAGGCCGCCGGGCTCTGGAACCTCTGGCTGCCGAAGAAGCATTTTGCCGAGGGCCTGAGCAATCGCGACTACGCCCCGCTCTGCGAGATCATGGGGCGCTCGCCGATCGGGCCCGAGAGCTTCAATTGCTCGGCCCCCGATACCGGCAACATGGAAACGCTGATCCTCTACGGCAACGAGGAGCAGAAAAAGCGCTGGCTGCCGCCTTTGATGGATGGCGAGATCCGGTCGTGCTTCGCCATGACCGAGCCGGACGTGGCCTCGTCCGACGCCACCAATATCCGCACCGAGATCCGTCGCGAGGGCGACGACTACGTCATCAACGGCCGCAAATGGTGGACCACAGGCGCGCCCGACGCTCGCGCGAAGATCGCCATCGTCATGGGCCGTACCGATCCGGACGCGCCCGCGCACAGGCAGCAGTCGATGGTGCTGGTGCCGATGGACACGCCGGGCGTGACGGTCGTCCGTCCGCTGTCGGTGTTCGGCTACGACGACGCGCCGCATGGTCATGCCGAAGTGCTGTTCGAGGATGTGCGGGTGCCCGCATCGAATATCCTTCTCGGCGAGGGACGTGGCTTTGAGATCGCGCAGGGGCGACTCGGGCCGGGGCGCATCCATCACTGCATGCGCACCATTGGCCTCGCGGAACGCGCGCTCGAAACCCTGTGCCAGCGCGCCCTCACCCGCACCGCGTTCGGTAAGCCGCTGGCCGACCAGGGGGTCAGCCGTCACTGGATTGCGGAATCGCGGATGGAGATCGACCAGGCCCGGCTTCTGACGCTGCATGCCGCGCAGATGATCGACGAGGTCGGAACCAAGGCCGCGCGCGCGGAGATCGCCATGATCAAGGTGGTCGCACCGAACATGGCGCAGAAGGTGGTGGACCGGGCGATCCAGGTCTGCGGCGCCGGCGGGCTGTCGCAGGATTTCCATCTCGCCTATGCCTATGCCCGCGCCCGCTCGATCCGCATCCTGGACGGGCCGGACGAGGTGCACCGCGAGACCATTGCCAAGATGGAATTGCGCAAGCATGCCGCCGGCGGCGGCAACGCGGGGTAGCTTTCCGCGTCAGTCCGGGGCGCGCCGACAGGCGTGAACCCGGAATCCACTCCCTCACCTCACTCAGGGTTCCGGGCTCGCGAACTTCGTCCGCGCCCCGGAATGACGAAATCTGATACGATCTGCTCGATGGACGCCCCCGCCCCCACCAAGAGCAAACCGCCGCGACGGCCTTCCGGCGAACGCGACCCCGAGCGCACGCGCGCCGCGATCCTTGCCGCCGCGACCGAGGAATTCACCGCTCATGGTCTCAATGGCGCGCGTGTCGACGAGATCGCCGAGCGATCCGGCGTCAACAAGCGAATGATCTACTACTATTTCGGCGACAAGAACGGACTCTATCTCGCCGTTCTGGAAGAGACCTACGCCAACATCCGCAATGCCGAAATCCAGCTGCATCTGGCGGATCGCAATCCGGTCGATGCGATGCGCGAACTCGTGGCGTTCACCTGGAATTACTTCATCGCGCATCCGGAGTTTCTCAGTCTGCTCGGCACCGAGAACCTGCATCGCGCGCAGCATCTCAAGACGTCGAAGAAAATCCGCGAACTGCATTCGCCGCTGATCGGAATCATCACCACGCTGCTCGAACGTGGCGTGAAGGAGAAAGCGTTCCGGCCGGGAGTCGATCCGGTCCATCTCTACGTCACGATCGCCTCGCTCGGATTTTTCTACCTGTCTAACCGCTTCACGTTGTCCACGATCTTCGGGCGCGATCTTGGAGCCGCGGACGCACTGGCCGATCGTGGCAAGCACATCGAAGAGGTCGTGCTCGGCTATCTGCGTCCCTGACACGCAGTTTCGTTCCCGGAGCGCGGTGCAGCACGAAGTGACGTGCCGGATGACCCGGAACATGCCGGGATGCGAGCAAAAGCCCACCGCTGCGCCATTCACAGGACGCCGGACGGATTCCCTCTTGACGCTCCGCACCCGGGCATGGTGCATTTGTAACCAGATGGTTACTTAGCGGAAAGTCGAAGCCCGGCAGCATTGTCGCGCGCTACGGCGTGCCGCTAACATCAAAACAAACGGCAAAAAGCCGATTTCACAAATCGTTTCATGGGAGGAACGAGCATGCTGCGAACAACATTTGTTGTTGCGTCCGCGATCGTCGCATTCACCGGCGTCGCATCCGCGCAGAACTATCCCTGGAAGCCGGAGCGACCGATCACGATCATCGTGCCCTGGGCCGCGGGCGGTTCAACGGACCAGGTGACGCGCGTCGCCGCCATCGAGATCGAGAAGGCGCTCGGCCAGAAGGTCGTGATCGTCAATCAGGGCGGCGCCTCCGGCTCGATCGGCACCAAGTCGGCGCTCGAAGCGCCGAAGGACGGATACACCTGGACCGCCGGCGCCGCGAAGGACATCGGCACCTATGCGGTGAGTGGCCTGCTCGACACCAAATTCTCCGACTGGCGGCCCTATCTCAGCGTCGTCAATGTGTCCGTGCTCGGCGTCAATCCGGGCACGCCCTACAAGTCGGCGAAGGATCTGGTCGACGCGATGAAGGCCAAGCCCAACGGAGTCTCGGTGGCAACGGCCGGCATCAACTCTTCGGGACACGCCGCGATCGAAGCCTTCACCCGCGCGCTCGGCCTCTCCTACAAGCACGTCAGCTATGACGGCGGTAATCCGGCCGTGAATGCGACCGTCGCCGGCGAGACCGAGGCCACCACGCAGTTGGCCGTCGAGCAAGCCGCGATGATCCGCGCCAAGCGGTTGCGTCCGCTCGCGGTGCTCTCCGACAAGCCGCTCGAACTCGAGGGCTATGGCCCAATTCCGCCGGTCACAGCTTCGGTCGAGGGCTTCAAGCCCGACGCGAATTATTTCGGCATCTTCATTCACAAGGACGTGCCCCCGAACGTCCGCGAGACCATGGATATGGTCTGGAAGAATGCCATCGCGAAGTCCGACACGCTGAAGAAATACGCTGCGTCGAACGGTGCGCAATTTGCACCGGTCTACGGCGACGAAGCCTCGAAGGCGGCGATGCCCGCGATCCAGTCGACCGCGTGGCAATTGCATGCGGCCGGCAAGTCGAAGG
>JAEWHY010000355.1 GCA_023387555.1 Pseudomonadota bacterium | reverse complement strand
ATAACCGCGTCATCGGCGAACAGGCCCAGCGCAGCTTCGTAATCACCACGGTCGGTATAATCGGCGAGCGCGATAATCAGCTTCGTGCACGCGCGCTCGATGTCGTCTGAATTGCCCATTCCGGTCGCCACCCCCACGGGAGGGCGTTTATCGGCGCACCGTCGGGGCGTCAATGTTTGCAGCATGCGATCAACGGCCCGAGCGGGACTGTGCCTGCGATCATCACAGAACGCAGCACAAGATACCTCTGACTAAGTGCCAACGCCCTTTTTTTACGACCCTGCATTGCAAAGAATGGCCACACAACGAACCGAAGATCCGCCAACTGCGCAGCGCGCGAAATCCTTGGCAATTGCAATCGTCTCGAACTGTTCACATGACACCGTGCCGTGCGCCCCTATTCGAGGCGTGCCTGCATGCGATCGAGCGGCAATCCGCAAACGAAAAAAGGCCCGGCATCGCTGCCGGGCCTTTTCTTTCCTTGAGGCAGGCTGATTAGCTGCCGAGAACCGTGTTCGGCTCGATCTTCAGGCCCGGTCCCATCGTGGAGGAGATCGAAACCTTCTGCACGAAAGTGCCCTTGGCGCCCGTCGGCTTCGCCTTCTGCACGGCGTCCGCGAACGCCTTGATGTTGGCGACCAGCGCGTCTTCCGAGAACGAGGCCTTGCCGACGCCGGCCTGCACGATGCCGGCCTTCTCGACACGAAACTCAACCGAACCGCCCTTCGCGCCCTTCACCGCATTGGTGATGTCCATGGTCACGGTGCCGACCTTCGGGTTCGGCATCATGCCGCGCGGACCGAGCACCTTACCGAGACGGCCGACCAGCGGCATCATGTCGGGGGTGGCGATGCAGCGCTCGAAGTCGATCTGGCCGTTGGTGACCTTCTCGACCAGGTCCTCGGCGCCGACGACATCGGCACCAGCGGCCTTGGCCTCATCGGCCTTGGCGCCGCGCGCGAACACGCCGACGCGCTGGGTACGGCCGGAGCCGCTCGGCAGCGTGACGACGCCACGCACCATCTGGTCGGCGTGACGCGGATCGACGCCGAGATTCATTGCGATCTCGATGGTCTCATCGAACTTCGCCTTGGCGCGATCCTTGATCATCTTCACCGCTTCATCGAGCGAATAGAGCTTGTCGCGATCGATGCCTTCACGGATCTTTTCGGTGCGCTTGCCCAGTTTTGCCATATCAGCCTCCCACCACCTCGATGCCCATCGAGCGGGCGGAGCCTTCCACCATCTTGGCCGCAGCCTCGACGGTGTCGCAGTTCAAGTCCTTCATCTTCTGCTCGGCGATTTCCTTGATCTGGGCCTGCGTGATCGTGCCGGCCTTGTCGCGGCCCGGATTCTTCGAGCCCTTCTCGATCTTGACCGCCTTCTTGAGGAAGTAGGACACCGGAGCCTGCTTCATCTCGAAGGTAAACGAGCGATCCGCATAGACCGTGATGGTCACCGGAATCGGCATGTTCTTTTCGAGTTTGGCGGTCTGCGCGTTGAACGCCTTGCAGAACTCCATGATGTTCAGACCGCGCTGGCCGAGCGCGGGACCGATCGGCGGCGACGGATTGGCGGCGCCGGCCGGCACCTGTAGCTTCACATAGCCGGTAATTTTCTTTGCCATTCACTGCTCCTGTTGTTTGGACAAGGATCGGAAGCGATCCTGGCCCGGTTCAGGTGCCGTGGTGCAGATCTTGGACGGTTGGCGGCCGCCCTCACCTCCCACGGCAAGTTTCCGAAACTGAGCACCAGTCCCGGCATTCTCCTCCGTCGTCATGCCCGGGCTTGACCCGGGCATCCATCTTCTTGCGAAGCGGATGGATCGCCGGGTCAAGCCCGGCGATGACAGCAGAGAAACTCGCTAAACCTTCTCCACCTGTCCGAATTCCAGTTCGACCGGCGTTGCGCGGCCGAAGATCGACACCGCGACCTTCACGCGCGAGCGGGCCTCGTCGACCTCCTCCACCGTTCCGTTGAAAGACGCGAACGGACCGTCGGACACACGCACCTGCTCGCCGACCTCGAACGACACCGACGGCTTCGGACGGTCGATCCCCTCCTGCACCTGCTGCAACAGCCGCCCGGCCTCCGAATCGGAAATCGGCATCGGCTTGTTGTCGGCGCCGAGGAAGCCGGTCACCTTCGGCGTATTCTTGATCAGGTGGTAAGCCTCGTCGGTGAGTTCCACCTTGACCAGCACGTAGCCCGGGAAAAACTTGCGTTCGGTGTCGACCTTGCGGCCGCGCCGCACCTCGGTGACCTTTTCCTTCGGGACCAGCACTTCGTCGAACTGTTCGGTCAGGCCGCGTTGCTTGGCCTGCTCGCGGATCGATTCCGCGACCTTGTTCTCGAAGTTCGAATAGGCGTGAACGATGTACCAGCGCTTGGCCATGGTTTCGATTCCGCTTTCCCGCTCAGCGCCCGAGAGTGAGGATGGTGGTGATCAGCAACCGGATCCCCTGGTCGGCGAGAAGAAAGAACACCGACGTCACCAGAACCATGACGAAAACCATGGCAGTGGTGATCGCGGTCTCACGCCGCGTCGGCCACGTGACCTTCTCGGTCTCGTCGCGGACTTCCTGCAGAAATTTGAACGGGCTGAACTTCGCCATTGCTGTCAGTCCAAACGAGCCGCATGCGGCCGATCCATGAAAGAGGACAAGCCGAACTCTGGCCCTGGTTTTTGGGGGTGCCGACGCTGCGGATGTCCGTCACCGGGCCGCGAAGCGTGTCGCCTAGCTAACGGGTATGCCGGCGAAAATCAAGGCAGACGGAGGACTAAATACCCCGGCATCTCTGCCTCTAGCGCCAAGAACTTGCGCTTCGCTTCGAGAAATTCCTGCCAAGTCTTTGAAATCCTTGGCAGGAGTGGAGGGACTCGAACCCCCAACCCCCGGTTTTGGAGACCGGTGCTCTAGCCAGTTGAGCTACACTCCTAGCGAAGCGTTTGCGGCGGACCGCAAGGCCCGCCGCTGCGGGGATATGCCCGAGCAATAAGCGCTTTGCAAGGGTCGCGCATGGGTTTGACCCCAATCTCGTTGGACAAAGGGCGCCTACCCGCGCTCGCGAGCCACTCGCGAAAAATTGGGCTGACCGTGGCCCGAAATGGCATGGCCGCTCCCACGCTCCTTTTCTAAAGGCGACGGGCGATCCTTTTCCGATCGGCAGGAGGACTTCCGATGAAGGTCACGCGCCGCGCCGCCGCCCTGGGCGGACTTAGTTTGTTCGCCAGTACCGCCGCCGTCACGCCGACACTTGCCGAACTGGGATCCTTCCTCGGGATTGGCGAAGGCCTCGAAGACTTCTGGCTCGCCACCGACGCCTATATTTACGGCTATCCGCTGGTCACCATGGATATGACGCGCCGGGTCATGACCAACGTCGCGACGCCGGAAGGTACCCGCGCGCCGATGGGACAATTCGTGAAGGCGCGCAGCTATCCGGACGCATCCTTCCGCGACGTGACCGCCCCCAATGCGGACACGCTCTACACCACGGCGTGGATCGACCTCGGCAAGGAGCCCTGGGTGCTTGGCATCCCGGACATGAAGGACCGTTATTTCCTGTTCCCGATGCTGGACGGTTGGACCACGGTGTTCCAGGTCCCGGGCAAGCGCACCACCGGCACCAGGGCGCAGACCTACGCCATCACCGGCCCGGACTGGAAAGGCCCGCTGCCGGCCGGGGTGAAGGAATACAAGTCGCCGACCAACACCGTCTGGATTCTCGGCCGCATCTACTGCACCGGCACGCCGGAGGACTACAAGGCGGTGCATGCGCTGCAGGATCAATGCACGCTCGTTCCCCTCTCCGCCTACGGCAAGCCCTTCACGCCGCCGGCCGGATCCGTCGATGCCGCTCAGGACATGAAGACCGCCGTCCGCGAGCAGGTGAACCGCATGAGCGCCACCGACTATTTCACGCGCCTGTGCGAACTGATGAAGACCAATCCTCCGGTTGCGGCGGACACGCCGCAACTGAAGAAGTTCGAGAAGCTTGGCATCGTACCCGGCAAGGACTTCGACGCGAGCAAGCTGAACGCCGATTTCGTGAAACGGATTCCGGAGGTCGCGCAGGACCGGATCATGCTGCAGTTCAAGGTCAACCCGAACGTGAAGGACGAACAGGGCTGGGCCTTCACCACCAAGACCGGCGTCTACGGCACCGATTATCTGATGCGCGCGCTCGTCACCGCGATCGGCCTCGGGGCCAACCGGCCGCAGGATGCCGTCTACCCGACTTCGACCAAGGACGCCGAAGGCAAGGCTTATGACGGGGCCGACAAATACGTGATGCGATTTGCGAAGGGGCAATTGCCGCCGGTTCGCGGCTTCTGGTCGCTCACCATGTATGATGCGGACTATTTCTTCGTGCCCAATCCGCTGAACCGATACTCGATCAGCGCGCGGCAGAACCTGAAGTCCAACCCGGACGGGTCGACGGACCTTTATATCCAGAACGAGTCGCCCGGAAAGGACAGGGAATCGAACTGGCTGCCCGCACCGAAGGGCAAGTTCATCCTGATGCTGCGGATGTACTGGCCAAACGACAAGAACCCGTCGATCATCAACGGCTCCTGGGCAATTCCGGCGGTGAAGAAGGTCTGACCCGGCCGATGCGGGACGCGGCGTCGCATTTCGCACTTTCGCCCTTCCCTCACCGGCAAGCGCCAGCGCGTCGGCAGCAAGTTCCAATTTAACGCCGCGTTAACCGTGCTCGGGCACTGATTACCCGCTCGCAAATTTCCTTGCGGCCCGCGAATCTGTCACGATGCGCGCGATACGGACCGTGGGGGGTGCGTATGCTCTGGCACTATCGCAAGCGTGCTGATGAGTGTGCGTCGCGTATCATCAATACCAAAAGCGATGCCGTTCGGGAGAACTACGAGCGTCTCCTGGACGCCTGGAAGGCGCTGATCGTCGCCGAGGAAGCGCGCCTCAGCCGGATGCCCAATCCGGCGCAGCAGGCCGCGCGCCTGACACGCAGCGGCAAGCCGCATCTCGAACTGGTCCGCACGCCCTCTGCCGAGAATGCGATCGCGGATCGTCCGGTTGCTTGATATCATTCAGGCGAGCGCGCAGTGATCGCCGCCAGGGTCGGATGCATTCGACTGCAGAGGCGCGGCGCGGCACAGTGAAACGCGCCGGCATATGCAATATCGCCTTGGTGAATCGACGATGAGATTGCGTTCTTTGGTTCGGGTCAAATGCGCGGCGACATTGCTGGCCGCCATGCTGATCGTTGCGTCGCATCAGCCGGCACAGGCGGCAGGCTCCGTGCAACTTGGCGCCGAACTCGCCCAGCGGCTCTGCGCGTCGTGTCACGGCATCGGACGCGCCGAGCGCAGTCCCATCCCCGTCGCAACACCGTTCCGCCGGCTGGAAGCGCGCGTCGACCTCGACGACATGCTCGACCGGCTGCAGAAGGGCATCATCGCCGGCCATCCGGAAATGCCGGCCTTTGTGCTGAAGGAGGACGAGGCGCTCGCCATCGTCGCCTATATCCGGTCGCTCCGGGACTAGCGTCCCTACGATCGTATGGCGGCCTGCTGTCCCGCCTTTTGGACCAGAGGCTTCTTCGTCAGGATCGGCCCCGGCTTCTTGATCCTGCAATGTGTCAGCGGGCTTTCCGCGCCACCCGGCGCTGCCAGATGCCCCGAAATGACAACGCTGCCGTTTTGCCGTTATGATGGAACCTGCACATCGGGCGGAGCGTTTGTCTCCGCCTCAAGTGAAGGAAGGGCGGCGCATGGGCATTATCTGGACCATCATCATCGGTTTCCTTGCGGGTGTGATTGCGAAATTCCTGTCTCCTGGACCAAACGAGCCGCAAGGCTTCATTCTCACCACGATCCTCGGCATCGTCGGCGCCTTTGTCGCCACCTATCTCGGTCAGGCGATCGGCTGGTACAAGGCGGGTGAAGGCGCGGGCCTGATCGGCGCCACGGTGGGTGCCATTATCATCCTGGTCGTCTGGGGCATTGTGTCCAGGCAACGGGCCTGATCTCTCCCGTTTCGATTTCCGTTACGCCGGATGCGCAAACATCCGGCGTAACGCTGCTGCCGGCGTCTAAATCCAAGCTTTTTGCGTGCCGGCCTTGCGAATCCTGACAGGCTGAAAAATCCCTGCGGTCCATGAACCGCACGGCACCACCTTGCGACCAACGCCGGAGGGGCGGCGTCGGCGCGAGTGTGCGGGTGGCATCCCCTCATGTGTTTTACGCATCAGGCCAGCCACGGGGAGAGCAGGATCCATGAACAAGGCGCTTTCGCAGACGACGGCCGCGGTGACCGGAGGTGGCGGATTGGGCCGCCGGCTCGCCGTCTTGTTCGGCCTCGGCATTCTGGTGCTGCTCGGCCTCTCGATGGTGCTGGGCAGCTGGTACACGATCGATCAGCGCGAACGCGGCGTCATCCTGCGCAACGGCAAGCTGATCGGCATCGCGACCCCGGGCCTCGGCTTCAAGATCCCGTTCATCGATACCATCGTCAAAGTCTCGCTCGAGACCCAGCGCGCGCGTTTCGATAAGGTGCATTCGTACAGCCGCGACCAGCAGCCGGCCAATCTGGCGATTTCCGTCAACTACCGGGCGACCGAGGAAAAGGTCGACGATCTGTATTCGCAGTTCGGCAGCCTGCGCGGCTATGCCGACCGCGTGCTGTTCCCCCAGGTCAATGCCGAGACCAAGATCGTCTTCGGACAGTTCAATGCCGTGACCGCGATCCAGGAGCGCGGACGGCTCAATGCAGAGGTCATGGATGCGATCATGCGGGCCGCGGCCGGCCCGGTGGTGATCGAATCGGTGCAGATCGAAAATCTCGACTTCAGTGCGGAATACGAGAAGTCGATCGAGCAGCGCATGCTGGCCGAGGTCGAGGTCCAGCGACTGCGCCAGAATGCCGAACGCGAGAAGGTTCAGGCGGAGATCGTGGTCACCAAGGCGACGGCCGAGGCCAATGCCGTACGGCAGCGCGCGCAGGCCGAGGCCGATGCCATCAAGCTGCGCGGCGAAGCCGAGGCCGCCGCGATCCGTGCGCGCGGCGCCGCGCTCGGCGACAATCCGAACCTTGTGAATCTGGTCCAGGCCGAAAAATGGGACGGCAGGCTGCCGGTGACCATGCTTCCCGGCGGCGCGGTGCCGATGATCAATCTCGACCCGCGCAGTGTTGCGCCCTCCACCACCCCGCGCGCGGCGATGCCGGGTCAAACCCCAACGAGCGCCGCAGCGCGCTGACCGCTTATCGCCCAGGTGGATTGAGGCACGCCGGGGCGTCCTGCCCCGGCCTGTCGCCACGACGACCCGCTGCCGTTAGGCCTTTCGTTGCCAGCGCATGCTGCTAGACTGGCCTCATGGACCGGGCAACCATCCTCGACCAGTCGGAAAAGCTGGAGCGGCATATTGCAGTCGTCGAGGAGGATTTGACCAAGCAGCGCGAACTCATCGCTGAATTGCTCCGCGAGGATCAGGACGCCTCCGCCGCGATGGTGCTGCTGCGGCAATTCGAAGACCTGTACACGCGGCTGCTGGCGGACCGCGATCTCGTGCGCAAACGGCTGTAGCCCGCTTCAAGTCGATCGCTTCCAACTCCCCGCCGGCGCAGTCGGACCGACGATGCAACCCCGCACCGGGGCAATCGCGGACGTCAGTCCAGCGCGACCTCGGCCTCGATTTCGACGGGAATTCCGAACGGCAATTCGGCAACGCCAATCGCCGAACGCCCGTGCTGGCCGCGCTCGGGACCGAACACACTCAGGATCAAATCCGAAAAGCCGTTGATGACCGCCGGCATGGACTGAAATCCGGGGGCGGCATTCACCATCCCGAACGCCCGCAGCCAGGTCACGTTCTCGAGGCTACCAATTTCCTTCCGGAGATTGGCCAGCATACCGAGCGCTGTCAGCCTCGCGGCTTCATAGCCCTGCTCCAGCGAAAGATCCGATCCGACCTTGCCGAACGGACCCGCGATCGAGCCGTCCGGCATCGTCGGTCCGTGACCGGATATGATTGCGCGCTTGCCGACCACCCTGACCCAGCGAAAGGGCAGCCGCACGCCGGGCGGAACCTGCGTCACCTCCGGCAAAACCAAACCAAGTTCACCCAGCCTGTGCTCGATCGACATCTGCGAACCACCATCCTTCGAGGTCACGTTGACGCCACGATAGCGGACGTTACGGGACGCTGTTTCAACTCACCGGCCCGAACGGCGCTGATGAAGATCAGGCAGGTGATCGCGATCACCTGGAGTTCCGAATCCGAGGGAGACTATAACGAAGCGGACGCGACATTTAGAACCGGCGATCAAGTCATGCCTCTTTCGCCGGCGCAGTTGGAATTGACGGACGATGAAGCGGTTGGATACTCACGCCCTGACTTGCCTCGATGCGCTTGTCACCGAATGCCATGTCACCCGCGCCGCGCACCGCGTCGGTATCGGTCAGCCCGCGATGAGCGAGATGCTCGGACGGCTCCGGGAGGTGTTCGGTGATCCGCTGCTGGTGCGGACGCATGGCGGCATGGCGCCCACGCCACGGGCCATCGAGGCATTACAGAAGACCCGAAGCGCGCTGCGGCTGATCGACGACGCCGTGAATGGCTCCGATCACCCGGAAGGCCAGACCATGGCTGTGCCGGTGCGAATTGTCGTGGCAACGTCCCTGGCCTTCACGCTGTTGCCAAAGCTGATCAGCCAGCTCCAGCATCAATCGCCCCGCAGGGAGTTCAGCATTCATCCGGGCGACCCGCGGCTCGCGCGCGACCTGCTGGAGGCGAACGAGTGCGACCTCGTCATTGGCTACCCACCTACGGTGTCGGGAAGCCTGCACGTCTCTCCCTTATATAAATACAGGCTCGTCTCTGTCGTGCGAAATGGCCATCCGACGATCCGCGACAGTCTCTCGCTCGAACAATTCGTGACGTTTCCGCATGTTACGCTGGGCGCCGGCGCGCTGACGGTCTCCACGATCGAGACCGCCGTGGAGCGGGCGCTGCGGAGACGACGGGTCACCCGCCTTGTGGCCGTTCGCGCGCCCGACCTGCTGATCTCAGCGGCCATTGTCTCCGAAACGGATTTTATCGCGACGCTGCCGGAGCCGACCGCATTGCGCTTCAGGCCGATGCTCGGCCTGTCCCTGCTTGATCCGCCGATTTTGCTTCCGGAGCCGCGCATCCTGATGATCTGGCACGAACGGTCCCATCACGATCCGCACATGCGAGATTTGCGCCGCATGGTCCGGCGGCTCGCGAAGGAAGCCTAATGCGCCGGCAACCGCGACAATTTTGATCATCGGAAATATTGATACCCACTATCGGGCATCATGGATGGTCATTCCGTCGAGATCCTGCACAGTTTGCGGCGACGGATCCTCCTGCAGATCGCGGCGAGGGCGACGACCGAGTACGCGATGCGAAATGCAGTCGACCAAGATCGGCAGCCGACACGGCCAGTCAGTTCTGACTTCGCCGTCGTTGGTAAGCCTGTGCGGCGCCTGGAAGATGCACGCTTCCTTGCCGGCCAGGGACGCTACATCGCCGATCTCAAGCTGCCGGGGATGCGCGAAGTCGCATTCGTTCGCAGCGCGGTAGCGCATGCAAAGATCAACCGTGTCGTCCGACCCGACAGCCTTGCCGACGGCGAGTTCTGGTCGGCGCGCGAGATCGCGCCGCACGTTCGGCCCGTTGTTGCTAGCCTGGACCGTGACAGCTTCCGCCGCGCTCCTTATCCGATCCTTGCCGATAGCCGCGTCCGGTTCGTTGGCGAAATGATCGCCGCCGTCATCGCGGACACGCGGGCGACCGCCGAGGACATGGCGGAGCGCTGCATCGTCGAAACCGAAGAGCTGCCCGCGCTGGTCGATGCGCTGGATGCCCTCGATCCGTCGGCAGTACGTCTGCACGACACCCTGCCTGACAACTGCTACATGCGCATCGATCGCTCCGTGGGCGACGTCGAGGCGGCGAAAGGCGCAGCGGCGGCCAGCGTGACCCGGCATTATCG
>JAEWHY010000351.1 GCA_023387555.1 Pseudomonadota bacterium | reverse complement strand
TGCCCGCACGCGAGGCTATGGCGCGATCGAACAGCTTCTCATCGCCGCCGGCGCACGCTGAAGCTCCCCGCGCACGATCGGAAAGGATTGAAAACATGAGCGAAGAGCAGCGCTTCCTGCGCGAGGTCATCGCGCTCGCCCGCGCGAATATCGGCAACGGCGGGCGGCCGTTCGCCGCCGTGGTGGTGCACGATGGCGAGGCGATCGCCACCGGCGTCAATGAGATCCATGCGACCAACGACCCGACGGCCCATGCCGAGATGACGGCCATTCGCGCCGCGAGCCGCAAGCTCGCCTCACCCGACCTCGGCGGCTGCATCGTCTATGCCAGCGGCCATCCCTGTCCGATGTGCATGGCGGCGATGCGGCTGGCTGGCATCGCGCGCGTCGTTTACGCCTATTCCAACGAGGACGGGGCGCCGTTTGGCCTGTCGACGGCGGCAATCTACGAAGATCTCGCCAAGCCCTTCACCGAGCAATCGATGACGATCCGTCACGTGCCGGTGCAGCCGGAAGGCCAGATGGACCTTTACGCCGAATGGACCGCGGCGCGAAGCCGGCAAAGGTAGCTGCATGGTTTCAGAGGAGGAGAATCGCACCGCCCAGGCGCTGCTGCTGGCCGCCGGCGCCGTTAGCGCCGGCAGCGCGACGCCGGAAAGCAAGCGCTCGTGCGCGACGCATGACGGTGAGAATCCGATGCGCTGAAGCGGGAGCCGTCGCTCCCGCTTCTCCCCCGGCTGCGCAAAATTACGTCTTCGCGTAGCGCCCCGCGCGGCGGCACGTCCACCGCATGATCTTCCAGCCCGGATGCTCGCCGGCCCAGCGCGCCATGTGCGGCGGCGCCTGCATGAGGCACTGCATGGGCGTCAGGTACTCATCCGAATAGATGAGACCGACGTCCCGGCATGTGTCCGGCTTGTCGGCGAGGCAGGCGAGCAGAACGAGTTCGAGCATGGTGCAACCTTTCCTGGATTGGTGGCCATCCAGGCGTCGTCCCTTCAACGTTTCTTCTTGGCGGTGGTGGTCACGTATGATGCGCGGCCGGCAACGCGGACGCAGCGCCCGCCCTAAGGTGCGGCAGTTCAAATGCGGGAGCGGCAGAAAGTCGGCAGCAGCGCGGTCGCCTCAGGCGGCGCGCGGCGCGAGGCGCACCGAGCGCCTACACCCGGCCGGCATCACCACACGCGTCGGCATCATGACGCGGTGGAGCATCGGCACGACGCCGAGCAGAGATGCCAGACATGCGAGTAGCGAAGTAAACGACATCGGCACCCTCGACGGTAAAGCCGCAACGAGGTTATGCCGCGAGCCCGCCCGAGCCCAACCAATAAGATCGGCAATCAATTTGCATAGCGGCGCAAAGCAGCCTGAAGGCGCGCCAAGCCGGCCGGTCGCGGCTCAGAAGAATGTATCGAGGAATGCTGTGGTCCTGTCCGAGATGCCGACGACCTTGTCCGTCGCCTGCCGATAAAGTTTGAAATTGAGCTCTGTCTCCGGTTGGCCGTCGTTCCATTCGGTGAAGCCCTTCAGCTCGGCGCGCCCGAGCGGCCGCTTTGCAAGCCGGGTGCGCCGGATAGAGAGGCTGACACGTGGCGTCTGCCGCTCGATGCCGGGCTTCTTGGCAACCGCCGCGACAGCGGTGACGATACCGCGCGCGACGAGGCCGCTGCCGCCTTCGTTCTCGCTGGCGAAGACGAAGACTTTGTCGCCGGCCGCGATCTGCTTGTCCCCGTACATGGTCTTCTGCGCCGCCAGCGTGAATTCCTTCGCGCGCGGATCGCTGATATGGGCTTTGATCGCGAAGGCCACTTTGTTTCTCCGGCAACGTCCCTGTCCATTGCCGCAGCCGACGATAGCTCGTACGAGCGGCAGCACCGCGCAACAACGTCAAAGCTCGAGCCGGCCGCAACCAGGCGTTCGCGGTTCGAGTATCATTGAGCAATGACGGGCCGCCATCCCGCCGCCAGCGCCTGCGCCTCGCTGCAGAACCAGCGCTCACCCTTTTCCGGCTCGATCTTCACGCTGGCGTACCAGGCGCTCCAAGGCATGTGATAGATACGCCCGTGCTCGGTGATGTTGCCCTTGATGGCACAGCCGTTCGGCGCGCCCTGTTCGGCGCTCGCCCAGCGGTGCTCGCGATATTCCCACGCAGGCGCCGCGTCGCCTTGCCAGATACCGGCAAGCGCCGCGCGCGCCTGTGCCTCCTCGCGCACATAGGTTTGCGAATACCGGACGAATGCCCATGCGAGCCCCTCGCGCACCATCTCGGCGTTGATGTCGCGACCGTCGACGAAACAGATCCCGAGCATGCGCCCATACCTGTCATAGCCGCGGCTTTCGCACGTCACCGCGTGCCCACGGACCATCTCGGCGAGCCGGGCGGCGGCAGCGGCACCGCATTTCCAGGTGCCGAAGAAACGACGTCCGCAGGACTGCGCCAATTCCGGCGCATCGATGCCTTCGAGACGCACGCGCTCGCCTGCGATATCGAGCGTATCGCCATCGATCACACGTGCGGCGCCCGCGAGCGCACCGGCATCATGCGCCGAGCGGGCCACTGTCCCGCGCAGGGGAATGAGGGAAAGGACGATAAGAGCGACGACGCCGACCAACGCAAACGCCACCGGCCGACGACTGAACCAGGTCGAGAAGCATACTTTCATGCTTCAAGCGGTTACCGATTCGCATGGCGCAACCTTGACGAAGCCATGTCGATATCGCGCAACCCAGCGGCGATAATGCTGGCAGCTCACAGATTCCGGTCGCAACAAAGCTCCGCGCCGCCGGGAACAGCCTGTTGCGCGTCTCGGCCACCTCAGCAGCGTCCGTCACGCGGGCCGAGGCGCGCAGAATGGAAAGATGCCGGACCACACCGGAAATGGCGCCGCCTCCGCCACGATCGATGACGGTTGAGCAGCACGCATTGCCGTCCACGTCGCGGTGCGCGCTACAACGACGGCGGCGCACCGATCGACGGAAGTCTTGCGGTTGGAAAAATCAGCGGCGGCGGAAGTTGCCGGGACCGCCGGGACGCTGCGATGGCGGAGGTCCGCCCGCGCGCACATCCTTGTGGCGGAAGTTGATGCGACCCTTGGTGAGGTCGTAG
>JAEWHY010000308.1 GCA_023387555.1 Pseudomonadota bacterium | reverse complement strand
CGATCAAAGTTCACGGCGGCGCTAAGCCCTGGGTCGAAACCGAGCGCGGACGGGTGGAAGCGGGCTCCATCGTCATCGGCGGCGAAATTTTCAATCGCTTCGGCCAGCCAGCGCTCAAGGGCCTGATGCTGCCAGCGGGCAGCTACATCATCGCGACCGAGCCGCTGACGGGCAGCGATACGGCGAGCGTCGATCCGCAGAACCTTGCGGTCGCCGACAGCAATGTCGTGCTCGATTATTACCGGATGACGCCGGATCGCCGGATGCTCTTCGGCGGGCGTTGCAACTATACAAACCGCGATCCAGCGGACATTGCCGGCACCATGCGCCCGCGCATGATCGAGGTCTTTCCGCAGCTGAAAGACGCGCGGGTCGAGTTCTCTTGGGGCGGGACGATTGCGATCGTCGTCAATCGCGTCCCGGCCATCGGGCGGCTCGAGCCGAACCTCTATTATCTGCAGGGGTATTCGGGGCATGGCGTCAACGCCACGCACATTGCGGCGGAGATCGTTTCCGACGCGATTTGCGGGACGACGGAGCAGTTCGATCTCTTCGACCGCATCAAGCACACGCGCTTGCCGTTGAGCGATCTCGCCGGCAACTACATGCTGGCGCTGGGCATGCTCTACTACCGCATCCGCGATCTGCTTTAGAAGGCAATCACCAGCGCAGGATGCGAGATCCCGCGAGCGCGCCGATGCCTGTCATCAAGACGAAGCCGATGGTGTACCAGGCTGCAAGAAACAATGGGCTGTCGTCGCGGCAATGGCTGGCGTAGAGGGTCGCCGCGATGCTGGCCGACAGCAAACCGCCGATAGCCCCGGCGAGTGCGGGGTTCGCGGGCGCGCCTTGGCGGAGCGCGTAGAGAACGGCAGCCAGCGGCGCAAAGGAAAGCAGAGGGATAACGACCAGGCAGGTCAGCGAATTATAGCCGACCATCTTGGCGTGCCACTGATCGGACGGCACTGCGAGCATCTCGAGACCCATCGCGCTCAAAAGCAGCGCCGGGGCGAGCGCTAGCCACCAGAGCTTGTTTCCAGGCTGGAAGTCCGGCCGCGACAGCCCGCGAACGAGAACGTAGGCCGGGATCGCAAGGCTGAACGTCAGCACGTATTTGAAGAGAAACCGGAGCGAAGACACAGCCGACTCCGCGAAGTTGGCGCGCAAGCCCAGGGACCAGTAGAAGATCAGCGTTGAAACCAGCGCGCCGACGCCGACGGCGATCGCGACCGTTTGCGCAATCGGCCGTTCGACGCTTTTGGCGTCGGCGGCGAGGGCATTGATGAGATCGTCCGTCTTCATGCTTTCTTCTCTTGATAGGTCTCTGCGAGAGACTTCAGGCTTCGGTGCAAGGCGACGCGAACGGCCACTTCACTCATTCCCAAACGCATTGCGACGTCGCGCGCCGATTGTCCGTCAATGCTGATCGAGCGGACGATGTCGCGATTCTTGTCCGACAGGCGGTCAAGCACGCGTCCGACATCGTGGGCATCGATCGACGCCTGCTGATCTTCGCCTTCGAACTCGAAGTCATTCAAATCCACCGGGACCTCGGGACGGCGCCCGCGCCGGCGCAAGTCGTCGATCATCTTGTTGCGGACGATCGCCATGACCCACGGGCCGAGCGGCAGGGACGGGTCCCAGGTGTGCCGCTTCAGGTGGATCGCGAGAAGCACGTCTTGCACCACATCCTCCACGTCGCCGCGGGGCACGCCGACACCGGCAAACCCACGGCGGACCACGCCTCTGAGGACCTGCGAAAGCTCAGACAGCAAACGGCGATATGCGTCCTGATCGCCCGCGATTGCGGCGCGCATTAAGCCTGTCCACTCAGCGTCACGAGCCTTCCGGTCCAAAATCACCCCTTCAAGGTTGTTTTCGGCAGGTGGGAGAGAAACGTTACGTGCGTTCGATAAAATTAAATTGCGCTGTCAGGTTGGCGCGCCATCCCGCGGCTCCGGCCATATGCCAGGGGCACGCCAGGGTGCGCAAGATGCGAAAAAAGGGCGCGGGTGCAGGTGTGGCCCGGGGCAAGCCTGGGACGGTCAGGCCAGGGGAAGCCAAATCCAGAGAATGGCGATGTAGGTCAGTCCGTGCAGCAACTGATCGGTCCCGAGCGCCCACCAGAAGTATTTGTCCTTGGGCGTCCAATTCTCGCTGCGAACGATCTGCTCTTTGGTCCAATCGATATGATAATGCAGCACAAATTCGGCTGCGAGGAGGGCCGCCGCAAGCATCGGCCCCCCGCCGGGAAAGAGAAAAACGGGCGCGGTCAACAGGATGTGGATCAGCGCGTGGCACAGCCCGCCTGCGGCGCCGTAGGATCCCTTCTGACGGAAGATCTGATCCGTCTGCAGGATGAAATCGGCAACCGCGTGCTTGACGAGAAGATAAGTAACCGCGGCCAAGGCCACGTGAACGGGTGACATGGGTTCCATCGCTGCCTGGCTGCCGGTCCGAGCGCTCCTGATCGGAAGCTCCGTGAGGCACACCGGCCTTAAGTTCACCGGCATGTATAGCGCGATGGTCTACCTGGAGCTGTCACCCAGGGAACAGCGGTCTGCACAACTTGGCGTCGTGCAGACCTATTTTGTATGGGCGGGTGGGGACGCCGGTCAGTTCACGCGCACAACTTCGACTAGGTTATCCGAGTAGGTGGGCGCGCGGCCGAGGCCGCTCCAGGCGTCGGACGAAATCGAGTTGACCGACCCATCCGAGCGGTTGAGCGAACGCCAATAGCCGAGCGTGGCGACGACGACGCCATCCGGCACGTCATCCGTCACGCGGGCAACGCCTTCGAAATCGCCGCGATCGTTGTAGACGCGGACCGGATCGCCATCGCGCACCGAGCGGCGGACCGCGTCGCGCGGCGAGATCATCACGAACTGCTCGCCTTGGATTTTGAT
>JAEWHY010000270.1 GCA_023387555.1 Pseudomonadota bacterium | reverse complement strand
GCCTCCGCCTTGGCCCGCGCGAGCCGGGTCGCGCAGGCGCGCGGCAATTCGCCCTTGTAGGGGATTTCGTCAACGTCCGCGGGCTGCAGGGCGTCCGGCTCGATGCCGGCCTGGTTGAGAAGCGTGAGCCTGCGGGGCGAACCGGAAGCGAGAACGAGTTTGGGCCGGCCGATCATGGGTGTGCGCGGTTTCGGATTACCCGCTGGCGCGCGGACGCGCGCTGAATGGGCCGCAAGACCTATCGGAATCGGACCACTTTCACAACCGGAACCGGCAGCTGTCCCGGGTTCAGGAAGCCCAACGTGCCCCGACGAACGGCCCGGCTTAGTCCCCTGCCCGCCCCGGCCCGCCGAACCGCGCCCGGATCTTGTCCATCAGCTGGTCGCGAACCGTCCGATAGGCGTCGAGCTTCTGGTCGCGGGTCTCACCGATGTCGCTCGGATCGACCGTCGGCCAGTATTCCACTTCGGCGGCGATGGTGCGGGTCAGATCCAGCGCCTTGTGATGGGCCTCGGGGGACAATGTGACGATCAGATCGAAGTTCAGACCCTCCCAGTCCTCCAGCTGCTCGAAGGTCTGCGGCCTGTGCTTGGACAGGTCGAGCCCGATTTCGTCCATCACCGCGATTGCAAACGGGTCTGGCTCGCCGGGTTTCACCCCGGCCGAACCGACATAGATGCTCTTTCCGAAAAGGTGCCGGAACAGGCCCATCGCGATCGGCGAGCGGATCGAATTCAGACCGCAGGCGAACAGGACCGACTGCGGCCGTGTACCGGGCTGCGACATCGCGCGATCAGCCCTTCCAGTGCAACACGCAGATCAGCGTGAACAAGCGCCGCGCCGTGGCGAAGTCGATGTCCACCTTGCCGTTCAGGCGTTCCTGCAGCAGCTTGGAGCCCTCGTCGTGCAGGCCACGGCGTCCCATGTCGATCGCTTCAATGCGGTCGGGGGTCGCGGTGCGGATCGCGGCATAATAGCTGTCGCAGATCAGGAAATAATCGCGGACGATTTTCCGCAACGGGGTCAGCGACAGCAGATGCGCCACCACCGGCGTTCCGTCGGGCCTGCGGATATCGAAGACCAGGCGGTTGTCCGCCATCGAAAGATGCAGCGTGAACTGGCCGGCCTCCTGATCGGCCGGATGGAACGTGTTCTCCTCGATCAGGTCGTAGATCGCGACCGCCCGCTCATGCTCGATGTCGGGCCCGGACCGGCCGATCGATTCCTCGTCCAGCGTCACCGCCACGAGCTTCGATACGGGCGGTGTGCCGGTCATCACAGGCCTCGCATCGCGGGCGCGGCGCAACACGCAGCGCAGCGATCTGCGCTGCGCCGCTGCGCCCGGGGCCTGTAACTTTGCGACATCACCCTCATCGCCGGTTCAGCCTTATCGCAACCGACCGCGCGTGGGCGTCAAGCCCTTCCGCCTCGCCGAGGGCAATCGCAGCAGGACCGAGCGCCGCGAGCTGGTCGGGCCCGCATTTCAGGATAGAGGTCCGCTTGACGAAATCCAGAACGCCCAATCCCGACGAAAATCGCGCCGAGCGCGCCGTCGGCAGCACATGGTTCGAGCCGCCGACATAATCGCCAATCGCTTCCGGGGTATAGCCGCCGACGAAAATCGCACCGGCGTTGCGGATCCGGCCGATCAGGGCCTCGGGATCGGCGGCGATCAGTTCGAGATGTTCGGGCGCGAGCGCATCGACAAGCGGGATGGCTTCATCGAGGTCGCGCGTCACCAATGTCGCGCCGAAATCGCGCCAGGACGCGCCGGCAATCTGCGCCCGCGGCAGCGTCTTCAGCTGCGAGGCGACAGCCGCCTCCACATCGTCGGCGAGACGCGCCTCGTCGGTGATCAGGATCGACTGCGCCGCCTCGTCATGCTCGGCCTGCGCCAGCAGATCGGCAGCGATCCAGTCCGGATTGCCGGTACCGTCGGCGAGCACCACCACTTCGGACGGCCCCGCGATCATGTCGATGCCCACCTTGCCGAAAACCTGACGCTTGGCCGCCGCGACATAGGCATTGCCCGGACCGACGATCTTTGAAACCGGGCGGATCGTCTGCGTGCCATAGGCGAGCGCGGCGACGGCCTGCGCCCCGCCGACGCGGTAGATTTCATCGACACCGCCAAGCTTTGCGGCCGCCAGCACCAGCGGATTGATCACGCCATCCGGCGCTGGCACCACCATCACGATCCGCGGCACGCCGGCAACCTTCGCCGGCACGGCATTCATCAGGACCGACGACGGATAGGCCGCGGTCCCGCCCGGCACATACAATCCGACCGCGTCGATCGCGGTCCAGCGATGGCCGAGTTCGACACCGAGCGCATCGGTGAAGCGGTCATCCTTCGGCTTCTGGCGGATATGAAAGGCCTCGATCCGGTCCCGTGCGAGCTTCAGCGCCGCCATGGCCGACGGGTCGCACGACTTCTCGGCGGCCTCGATCTCCCGCGCCGTCACGCGCAGGCCGAGCGCGCCGAGATCCACCCGGTCGAATTTCCGCGACAGGTCGATCAGGGCCGCGTCGCCGCGCGCGGCCACATCGGCGACGATGGCGCGCACGGCCGCATCAACGTCGGCCGAGGCCTCGCGTTTGGTGGAAAGCAGCTCCGCAAAACGCGAAGCGAAATCGGGGTTGCGGCTGTCGAGACGGATCGGCATGGCGCCGTGATGGCGCGCGGAGCCGGGCGCGTCAACCGCGTTGCTGCAGTCACGCGGCACGATCGCCCCTCCAGCCGCTAAACCGGCATATCCGGTGGCTGGATAGGCTCGCCCACCCCTGCCTTTTGGGGAAGCGAGCCGCTATCCCACGGCTCGCCGGTCTTATGCGACCTGCTGGTCGCGGATCGCGACCGCGGCTTCCAGATCGACCGAGACCAACTGGGACACGCCGCGCTCGGCCATGGTCACGCCGTAGAGCCGATTCATGCGCGCCATCGTGATCGGGTTATGGGTGATGATCACGAACCGGGTCTCGGTCAGCTTGGTCATCTCCACCAGCAGGTCGCAATAACGCTCGACGTTGTGGTCGTCGAGCGGTGCGTCCACCTCGTCCAGCACGCAGATCGGCGACGGGTTGGTCCGGAAAACTGCAAAGATCAGCGCCATGGCCGTCAGGGCCTGCTCGCCGCCGGACAGAAGCGACAGCGATTGCAGCTTCTTGCCGGGCGGCTTCGCCATGATCTCGAGACCGGCTTCGAGCGGGTCGTCGCTTTCGATCAGCTGCAACTCGGCTTCGCCGCCACCGAACAGCTGGGTGAACAGCTGCTTGAAGTAGCCATTCACCACCTCGAACGAGGCAAGCAGGCGCTCCCGCGCTTCGCGATTGAGGTTCTGGATGCCCTGTCGCAGCCGCTTGATCGCTTCGACCAGATCGTCGCGCTCGGTGACTAGCGAGGTGTGCTGGGTTTCCACTTCTCCCAGTTCCTCTTCGGCGCGCAGGTTGACCGCGCCAAGCCGCTCGCGCTCGCGCCGCAGCTTCTCCAGGTCGGCTTCGACCTCGGCCACAGCCGGCAGAACCGCGCCTTCGGCGATCTCCGCCATGGCCGCAACCGCCTGCGGCTCGACTTCCAGCATCTCGCGGATTTCGTGCTCGATGTCGGACAGCCGGCGCTTGGCGCCTTCGCTGCGTTCCTCGGATCGCCCGAGTTGTTCACGCGCAGCGCTGGCAGCCTCGAGAGCCGCGCGCGCCGCACTGTTGGCGGCCGACGCGGCGCTCTCACCCTCGGCCAGCCGGTCGCTGGCCTCACGCTTCGCAGCCTCGAGCTCCTGGACCTCGCTGAGCAGCGCGATGCGCTTCTCCTCGAACACCTCCGGCGCGTCGGCGAGCCCTTCGCGCTCGATGGAGGCTTCCTCAAGCCGTGCCTCCAACGCGGCGATCTGACTTGCCGTGCGTTCCTGCGTATCGATCCAGGACTGCTGCTCGCCCGCGATGGCTTCGAGCCGCTTCTTGGCCTGCTCCGCTTCGCGCGTCAGCGCCTGCGCCTCGGCACGGACTTCGGCGACCTGGACGCGGCGGGCGGAAATCTCGTGGCGAATCTCATTCAGCCGGCCTTCGAGTTCCGCACTTGGCGGCAATTCGGACAGGGCGTGCTGGACCTCGGCGAGCGCCGCAGCCGCCTCATCGCGGTTCGCATCGAGCCGGGTCCGGGCTTCGGTCAGCGCCGCGCGGCGGGTGGTGGTCTGGGTCAGATCGCGCTCGGCGCGCGCGTGCCGCTCACGGGCTTCATTGGCGGCGCGCTGCAATTCGCGCCCTCGGTTGCGCGCTTCGGTCTCCGCCGCGCTCGCGGACTGCACCTCGGCTTCGGCCTTGGCCACGATCTCGCGCTTGGTTTCGGCGTGCGCGCGGGCCGATTCCAGTTCGGCCTCGATTTCGGCGAGGCGATTGCGTTCGGCGAGGCGGCGCGCAGCGCCGGTCGGCGCATTGGCGGCGACCGCAAAACCGTCCCAGCGCCACAGGTCGCCTTCACGCGACACCAGCCGCTGGCCGGGCTTGAGAAGCGGCACGATGCGCTCCGCGTCCGCCCGATCGATCAGACCGATCTGGCGCAGGCGGCGGTCGAGTTCGGCCGGCGCATTCACGTGATTGGTCAGCGGCTCGACGCCCTCCGGCAGCACCGGATCGGTCGGATCGACCACAGCGCCGGCCCAGCGCATCGGCGCACGCGGATCGGCCGGAGCCTCCAGATCGTCGCCCAATGCAGCGCCGAGCGCGGTCTCATAGCCCTTGGCCACGTTGAGATTGTCGATCACCGACGGCCACAGGCTGCCCGAATCGACATGCAGCACCTTGCGCAGGGTGCGCGCTTCGGTTTCCAGACGCCCGGCACGGCGCTCCGCCTCGGCCAGCGGCTTCCGCTCGACATCGAGCGCCTGGCGCGCCGCCGAATGCGCCGCCTCGGCGCGGAGCGCCGCGGCTTCGCCGTCAGCCACCGCCTCCTGCGCGGCCTCGACCGCCATGAGCAGGGCTTCGAGATCCGGACCGCCCTCGCTCGCGGCGTCGATCTTGGCAAATTCGGCGACCACGTCGGCAATGTCGCGCTCGAGCCGCGTCAGCCGGTCGGTCTGCTCGCTGGCCGCCCGCTCCAGCGTCTTCCTGCGCGCCGTGAGTTCGGCCAGCGCACCGGTCGCCTCGCTGAAATTCTTCTCCGATTCGGCCAGCAGCGCGTCGGCTTCGGCAACGCGCTCGTGGGCGTTCGCGCGCTTGCTTTCGCCCGCCTCGAGATCGCGCCGCAGCCCCGCGGCCTCATTGGTGAGCCGCTCCAGCGCGCTCCCGGAATCGATCGCGAGCTTGCGCTCGCGGGCGATATCGTCGCTCAACTGGACAACCCGCTGCGTCAGTTCGGCGATGCGCTCCTTGGCGCGGGCCTCCTCGCGGTCCAGCGTTTCGCGGGCGATCAGAAGCCGCTGCAGGGCAGCCCCGGTGCGCGCCTCGGCCTCGCGCAAGGCCGGCAGGGCGGACGAAGCCTCTTCCTGCGCCCTCGCGGTCTGGGTCTGGGCCAAGGTGGTCGCCGCGACTTCCTGGATGCCGGTCGCACGCGCCTGTTCGGCCGCCTGCAATTCGGTATTGGCGTTCAGCCAGCGCAGATGGAACAGCGTCGCTTCCTGCTTGCGCACCTGCGCCGACACATTCCGGTACCGCACCGCCTGCCGCGCCTGACGCTTCAGCGCGTCCATCTGCGACGCGAGCTGCCCGATCACATCCTCCAGCCGCTGCAGATTCTGCTCGGCGGCCCGCAGCCGCAACTCGGCCTCATGGCGGCGCACATGCAGACCGGAAATACCGGCGGCGTCTTCCAGCACCCGGCGGCGCTGTTCGGGCTTGGCCTGGATGATTTCGCCGATCCGGCCCTGATGGACCAGCGCCGGCGAACGCGCGCCGGTCGAGGCGTCGGCGAACAGGATCTGCACGTCGCGCGCGCGCACCTCGCGCCCGTTGATGCGATAGGTCGACCCCTGCTCGCGCTCGATCCGCCGCGCCACCTCGAGCATGTCCACATCGGCATAGGCCACCGGCGCGGTCCGGGCGGAATTGTCGATCGCCATCGACACTTCGGCATGATTGCGCGCCGGACGATTGCCGGAACCGGCGAAAATCACCTGGTCCATGTCGGTCGCGCGCATGGACTTGTAGGAATTCTCGCCCATGACCCAGCGCAGCGCCTCGACGAGGTTCGACTTGCCGCAGCCATTCGGCCCGACCACGCCAGTGAGGCCGGGTTCAATCAGAAAGTCGGTAGGCTCGACGAAGGACTTAAAGCCGATCAGCCGCAGTCGCGTCAGCTTCATGCTGGTTTTCTTCTTTCCTAGCCGGCGCCGAATCGGCGCCCCGTCGTCGCTCAGGACGAATCCATAAAAATGGCCCTGACGTGGCCGGGAGAATGGTCACCCCATGTCTCAAGGGCAAGCTGAAAACCACGGTTTCCCCCAAGCGCTGGAATGGCGAAAAAATCAGTGTTGATAGGCAAAATTGGGACTTGCGGCAGCGGATTCAAGGGTTTGGCTCGAGCCTCCAGCACGCGACCTGCATGCAAATGAGCCCTGGAAACCGCTGTTTTGCGGCCTCAAAGCCATCGCCAGCCCGCCGTACACATCGCGCCCTGCGGCGGTTCCCGACGGATCGGTCCGTGCGCACTGATGGGCAGCGCGGAACCAAGGCCATATTTTCAGGCGGAACAACGCACTCGCGGGCGTCAGCCGTGTTGCGCCGCGGCCATCTGCCGGCACCGGATGCTCAGGATGCGCTGCGCAGTCGAGGGAGCCAATCGCACGTAATCCTTTTTCAGGTCGGCGATCCGCTGCTCGGCAAGGGCAGCGCC
This sequence comes from Pseudomonadota bacterium, assembly GCA_023387555.1. Taxonomy (GTDB): domain Bacteria; phylum Pseudomonadota; class Alphaproteobacteria; order Rhizobiales; family Xanthobacteraceae; genus Pseudorhodoplanes. Next base: position 3,947 of record JAEWHY010000270.1, on the reverse strand, counting down.
CGATGGCGTTGCCGCGACAATCGCCCGATACGTATTCCAGGAAACGCCGCCAGCCCGGCAGGGGATCAGCAAATCTTCCGCTCTCATGCCGCGGCAGATTTGCTCCATATCGCCATACGCAACGGTACACATGACCGAAAGCGCCATGGTCATCCGGACGTATTCATGAGCGCGCGCGAACTGGAGCAGCGAAATTTCGTCGAGCTCGCCGGCCTCGAACATTCTCAACACATCGGTTCGCGCCTGGTCGTCGTCACCGTCGCCGACCTTCGGCTTGCAGCCCATCGCCTCCAGCAAGTTCAGCACCTCCTCGCGATGAGACGATGAGGCCAGCGCCAGGATGTCCCGCCGAACCGACTCCGACGCGTTCTCGAGCAGGCTGCTGAGGAGATGCAACGGAACGTCCTGGCGCAATCCAAGCTTCGTGGGCAGCGTATCGTCACTCTGCGCACAACGTATCAACAGGCACATGCCCTCGTCCGAAAAGCGCGCCGTCAGGTTGGCCGCAAGGCTCCGGCGAACGTCGCGATTTCCGCGATCCAGAAGGGCGTCGGTGACATCCGGTTTGAGATCGGAGCGAAAGGCGATGGCCTTCAGATGACCCTGGCCCTGGAACTTCGAAATCTCGATCAGGTCGGCGCTGCTCAATCGCGCCGAGAATGTCAGGACCGGCGCGGCGATGGCGATCGCCTCATTGCGGGCAAGCGCCTGGATGACATTGTTCGGCGCGTTGTCGATCGGAGCCAGCCGCTCGCTGAGTTCGGCCAGATTGCGGTTCTCGACGCGCTTCATCAGATGGCCGATGACGTCATCGAAGACGCTGATCTGCTCCTCCGAAAGCCGGGCACTCGCGGCCAGGAACAGATCGGTAATACGACGAAGCGTGTCGACGCGGTCGCTCTTCGAGCCGTTCCTGACGGCATCGTCCAGTTCACTGATCAAGGAGCGCCGCGCCGCGGTCATTTGACCTCTGTCCCACTTCCACTGGAACGGCGTCCTGCGACGATCTGCGGTTCTGCCGTTCTGGCTCCCCGCAATCTACCCGCGAGTCCTTAAGGCTTTGTACATTCCACGATTGCAGAATGCAGACGGGTGGGGTGCCGACCGGTGATGGAAAATGGGCCTGGCAGCGCCGCTGATCGATGAACTTGAGGCACTCGACAGCCGGGATCCAGGCAGACGAAGCGCCATCCTGCAACGCGTCACCGACCTGTTCATCGCAAGCAGCGACACCCTGAACGAAGAGCAGATCGCGGTTTTCGACGATGTGCTGATGCATCTCGTCGAGCGGATCGAACTCAAGGCATTGATCAGGCTGGGCGCTGTCCTTGCCCCGATCCACAACGCTCCCGCGCAGGTGATCCGGCGGCTGGCGTTCGACGACAATATCGCGGTCGCCGGCCCGGTGTTGGCACAGTCGCAGCGTCTTTCGGAGGCCGACCTCATCGATATCGCGATGTCGAAGGGTAACGCTCACCTCTTGGCCATCGCGGCGCGGTCGCAGCTTTCAGCACCGGTCGGCGACATTCTGGTGGAACGGGGAAACATCGAGGTCAAACAGCAACTGGCGAGAAACACCAACGCCAAATTCTCGGAAGCGACACTGAAAGCCCTGCTCAATGAAGACATTCTAGCGGATGCGCTTCGGGAGCGGCTGGACCTGCCGCTTCATTTGCAGCGCGAATTGCTGGCACGCGCCGCGCACATGGTCCATGGCCGCCTGGCTGCTGCCGCCTCGCCGGACGCTCGCAGCCAGATCGAGGAAACCGTTGTCGGGATCGCTCATGAAGTCAGCTGGGAAGCCATGTCTCCCCGTGACTTTTCAACCGCCCGGCACAAGGTCCAAGCCATGAAGGATGCGGGCCAGCTTTCACAAGCTGCGCTCGAACGCTTTGCACGCGAACGGCAATACGAAGAGATGACAGCGGCCCTGGCACTCATGTCTGATTGCCCGATCAATGTGGTCGAACGGCTCATGAAAAATGTGCAGCCGGACAGCCTTCTCGTTGTCTGCAAGGCCGCGGCCCTGGATTGGAGCACCACGAAGGCCCTGCTCTCGAACCGCTTCGGGCATCACGCCATGTCCAGTTCCGAACTGGCGCGCTCGCGCGATTCCTTCGCCAAGATACCGGAAACCGTGGCGCGGGCTGCACTGGACTATTGGAAGACACGAAGCCTGAATTTGGCCGATGGCGCCGATGCCGCGGGCCGGCCATCCATCGACACGGAATGACCACGCAGTCAGAGGCTGCGAGCTCAAGCCTGGAGCACTTCCATGTTCGAGAGCATCCCGATCACTCGCCTGACGCGCGAAGGTCCGGGCTTTTTCCTTTCGCAAAGGCTCCGAAGGAAACATAGCGCTCGACCGCGCGGTCCGCGCCGTCGGTCGAGAAATGTCCGTACCCCTCATACAGGAAACGTCCGCCTTGCATGTACGGACATAATGTTCCTGCGCACAGACGCGGCAAGGGATCGATAAACACCGCAGCGTCCGCGATGACATCCCTCAATTGCTCATTGATTTGAGGATCGATCGCCAGGTTCCGGTGCAGATCCGCCTGCTCCTTCCCGTTTCCGTCCCGGTAGGCGAGCGTATGGACATCGATCGTGAAGACCGGCGATTGACCGATGACATACACATCGACTCCGAATTTCTTGAGCGTTTCGATGGTCGGCCGCAGACCGTCGACGCCACGCCCGCGCAAGGAACTCCATCGTCCGGACATGATGACGGTTTCAATCTTCTGCTGCTTGATAACGTCCAGCACATTCAGATTAAATTCCTGGCATAGTGGCAGCGAATACGAAAAGAACGAGAAGATCGGCACGCAGCCCGCGGCCGTGTACTGAATGACATTGCCGGGCAGCGCATGACCGTGACGAATGAATCCAGGCACGTAATGCGCGGCAAAGCTGTCACCCCAGAGAAGAACATTGCGGCTGTGCCCGGTCGTCCGCATGCAGGAATCCGAGCGCCACTCTTTCGAACTCTGGCCCGAGAGCAGGAAACAGGTTTTCGGTTTCCATTCGTGATACCCGGCAATTTCGCGCTTCACGAAATCCGGGAAGCGGCTTGGAAATCCTCCGGAGACGGCGCCAACGGCTCCAAGCGCCCCAACCAGCACCACCGCTGCCAGAGCGGCTGCGAAAACCGGGCCGGCGCGCCTACGCTGCCGCGGGTATCGGAATGGCTGCTCCACAAACCGGTAAGACAGATATCCGAGCGCCGCGCTTGCCGTAACGAGAGCGCCGCTTTCCGCCAGCGTGAACTCCCTCAGAAGAACGTAGCGGGAGAACACGATCAGCGGCCAGTGATACAGATACATCGAATAGGAGATCAGTCCGATCGACACCAGTGGCGCAACCGACAGAAAACGCGCCGCAAGGATGCGCGGCTGCGCGCCGCCGGCATAGATCAGAAGCGCTGCGCCGACGCACGGCAATAGCGCGGTATAGCCGGGAAATGGCGTCTCTTCGGTAAAGGTCAGCACGGCGTAAGCAATCAGGCAAAGACCAGCCAGACCGAGCGCATTCGCTGCAAGCCTCGGTATGCGCCATCCGAGCGGGGCCAGCACCAGCAATGCGCCGAGCAGAAGCTCCCAAGCGCGCGTCGGCAGCAGGAAGAAATTGGCGGTCGGCGCGACGGCCGTTGCGGCGACGCTCAGTCCAAACGAGGCAAGCGTGACAGGGATGAAGAACCAAAGCCACTTCCGTTGTCCGAAGCGGGCAACGACGAAGATCGCCAACGGCATGAAGATATAATATTGCTCTTCAACGGCAAGCGACCACGTATGGAGGAGAGGTCGCACTAACGCCGACGTGTCGAAGTATCCCGAACTGCGCCAGAAATAGATGTTCGAGGAAAACAATGCCGTTGCGACCGTGCTTTTCGACAGGTCCTCGAAATGAGCCGGCAGAAAGAGGAACAGCCCGACCAGCCAGGTTAT